>JALZIJ010000237.1 GCA_030860375.1 Actinomycetota bacterium
GTACCAGTCGGCGTGGTTGTAGGCGAAGATTGCGGTCGGGAGGTCCTGCTCGGCCCCGGCTGCCTTGAGGTAGTTGCCGGCGGCGCAGATCGCGTCCACCGGGTTATAGGGATCCTTGCGCCCGTCGTTGTTGGCGTCGACCCCGTAAGCCTCCCAGCTCGACGGGATGAACTGCATCCAGCCGAGGGCGCCGGCCGAAGAGACGTTCAGGTTGGTGCCGAACGCGGTCTCGATGCGGTTGATCGACGCGAGCACCTCCCATGGAACTCCGTATTGGGTTCCGCAGGCCTGGTAGATCGGAAGCAGGAAGGGCGGGATCGAGAAAGAGTCGATCACGAAGTTGGGAACCCCGACCGGTGCGGCGCCGAAGTCGGCGATCGTTATCGAGGGGTTTGAGTTGGTCGGGGTGCCGTCGGGCTCGCGGATCGCTTCCGGCTCGCGCGGCTCGTCCGGATCCGAAGTCTCATCCTCAGGTTTAGGGTCAGCCTTGCCGCCGCCCTTGCCGCCGCCGCCGTTCCCCTGTCCCGTCTGGCCGGGAGCCTCGTCGAAGCTGCCGCCGCTACCTCCACCTCCGCTGCCGCCGCCATTGCCGCCGCCCGTGCCGTCATCGCTGCCATCGTCACCGTCAGTGGGCGGAACGTCGGGCACGTCCTCCGGCGGAGTATCAGGATTGGCCTCGTCATTGTCGCCTGGGCCGGAGCAGCCCGGGTCAGCCAGGTCGGTAGCCCCGTCGCCGTCGTCGTCGCGCAGGTTGGCGCAGGCGGGCAGGTCCCCGATGGGCGGAAGCTCTGAGCCCCCGGGCAGGTCGATGTTGACGCCGCCCTCGCCGTCGCCGAGGTTCACGCCGCCGGCCACCGCGTTTGCGGCAAGGACGCACACGCCGAACACGGCGAGTGCGACGATAACTTGGAGCTGCCTCTTCATCCCTGTGAAATCTCTGTTTCTCTCTGGCCGGACCGCCATGTAGACACGAATTCCGTTTCTGCCTGCACTCGGGCCTCCCGGAAGCTACCCGGTCCGCTCGCATTGTGCAACGACCAACCGACGCCTGTGAAACCTATCGCAGGTTCTACACGGAAGATATTGTGCTTGTATGAAGCCAAGCCTCAATCCCATCGGCATGAGCGCAAGCAGCCTTGAAGCCCGGTTCGCATACGGTTGGAAAGGTTGACCGACGAGTCCGACAGCGGGATCAAGGCACGCGGGGAGGAGGCTCTCGCTGAGCTCGCGCAGGCCATCGCGGAGAATCCTCTCGTCGGCGGCGCGCTCGCACGCGCGCTCGGTGCCGGCGAGCGCGCTGCGGTCGCTCAGCGCCAGGCCCTGGGAGCGCTCAACCTCGCGTCGAGTGACGACGTGGATCGACTCGAGATCAGGCTTCGATCCTTCTCCTCCCGGCTGGAGGCGATCGAGGACTCGATCGATCGCTTGGGAGACGATGTCGCCGCCCTGAGGGCGAGCGAGACTCCTGAGCCAGATCAGGCGCCGGGAAGCTGACAGCGGGCGCCAAGCGCCTCGCCGGCCAGGATTCCTACCGCAAGCAGCTCCTTTTCCATCGCATCCGGGGCAAGCTTCTCCCCGCTCGCGGACTCGAACACGACGAGCGCGCAGGCGCAGGCGACGCCGAGCCTGCTCGCCGTGGCCATCACGGCTGCCGAGCTCAGGTCGCTCGCTCGCGCGCTCAGCCCCCCGCGTCCTCGATCGAGGAGGTCGACCGAGCAGACAGATCCCTTCCAGCCGCCCATCAGGGCGAGGAGCGCTTCGGCCATAGCCAGGTCTGGAGTGATCGCCGCTCCGTCTTCACATAGCGTCCTGCCCACCCCGTCGTGGGGCAGGATCTGGGTCGGAACGATGACCGCACCGGGCTCGAGCGAGGGGTCGATCGCGAGGCAAACTCCGATGCGAACGGCGCGCCGCACCCCAAGCGCGGCAAGCTCGGACACCACCGCAAAGGCACTTGGCCCACCGATCCCGAGCGACTGGACGGTGATCTCGAGACCACCCGGGGTCGTCCCGCCATAGCCCCACAGGCCGTGGGCGAGATTGCTCATGCGAGGCGAATCGCATAAGGCAGCGGCTAGGTCCATCGCTGCCTTGGGATCATCGGTGAGGATGGCCTGCGACGCGATCGGCGCCGTCGGATGAAGGTAAGGGTGCACCCTTGGGATCATCGCATCGGGGCGTAAGCTGAGTGCATGGAATCTGAGGAAACCGGCACCGGGTCAGGCGACGAAGGCGGTGTTGCCGAGGCGCTTCGAGCAGCGATCGAGCGGACCCTTGCGGCGACGGCTCCCGCCGCGCAGGAAACGCGCGAGCGCGCAGGCGACCTGGTCGATGAGCTCTCGAAGCGGGGGCAGGGCGCACGCGACGGGCTCGCCCGTCGCGGTCAGGAAGCGGGTGCCGAGATCGCTCGGCTTGGCCAAGAAGCCCGCGAGACGCTCTCAAAGCGCGGCCTAGAGGCGACTGGAGAGCTCCGTGCGCAACTCGATTCGTTCGAAAACCGCCTGGCGTCAATTGAAGACATGCTTCGGAAGAGCCAAGCTGAAGATCCCGCTCCGATCGACTCCACGGATTCGATACCTAACCCTAAAGTCGAGGGTTAGATGGGCGATGAAGGGGGCCGCAGGGTCGCCGTCACCGGCGTTTCAGGGCACTGGGGCGCTCAGTTGGCGCGGCGCCTTGCACGGGACTCCCGGGTCTCCTATGTGGCCGGCATCGACACACGCCCACCCTCCGTAGACCTCGGCGATGTCGATTTCATCGAGGCAGACCTCAGGGGCGGCCTCATATCCCGGCTCCTGCCCCCGACGGAGGTCGACACCGTTGTCCACTGCGGGATCCTTTGGTACCCCGAGCCGGGTAAGCCTGCTCGCTCGCTCCACGACTTCAACGTGATCGGAACGCTTCAGCTCCTCGCTGCGTGCGAGCGAACACCCACTCTCAAGCGCGTCGTCCTTCGCGGTTCGGCTGCGATATATGGCTCGGAAGGAGCTGCGCCGCTCTTCTTCACCGAGGAGCTCGCAGGCGAGATGCCTATGCGGACTCGCTTTCAGCGTGATATCTCCGAGCTCGAGGGCTATTTCGCCAATTTCGCCCGGCGCCACCCGGAGGTCTCATGCTGCATGTTGCGCTACCAGCCCGAGATCGGGGCCGACCTGGATGTTCCGCTCGTTCGCTACCTCAGCCTGCCCGTGGTCCCTACGCAGCTCGGCTATGACCCGCGCCTTCAGCTTCTCGACGCCGATGACGCAACCGCTTCGCTCGAGGCCGCGGTTTGGAGCGACGTCAGGGACGCCGTGAACATCGCGCCGTCGGGGGCTATTTCGCTGAGCCGGATTCTGCGCCTCGCGGGCCGACCCTCGGTGCCCGTCCCCCACCCCCTGTTCGGGCCCGCGGTCGAGCGCATCGGTGCCCGCCTCGGCGCCGGCCCTCTCGTAGGCGATGCCGTGCGCCTCCTTCGCTTCGGTCGAGGGGTCGACAACCGGCGCATGCTCTCCGAGCTCGGCTTCCAGCCGAAGCACGACGCGGTGGGCGCGGCACGCCAGTTCGCGGAGAAGCTCCGGGCGCGAAGCGTCGGCCCGCCGCTGCATCCGGGCGCCCTCCTCGGCCGCCTTGCGGGGATCGGCCGATGAGCTCGCACGAGCGCCGGCCAAAGACCGGGGTTGCGGGCGAGGAGGTGGACGCCCTTGCTCGGTTTCTTCGCGAGGTGCGGACCGGGGTCGAGGCCGGGATGGACCCGGTGGCCGCCACCGGCGGTGCCGTGGGCTCCCTCCCCGACGTGCTTCGAAACGCCGTCGAAACGATCTTGAGGCGGCTTCGCGGCGAGTACTCAGAAGACGAATGGGGCTTTGACGAGGATTTCGCCGAGGCGGTGTTCCCGCTCTTTCGGTTTCTGTATGACGTCTACTGGCGCGTCGACGCCCTCGGAGTCCAGAATGTCCCTGCCCACGGGCGCGGGCTCCTGGTCGCGAATCACGCGGGCTCGCTCTTTCCCTTCGACGCTTCGATGATGACCATGGCCGTCATGCGCGAGCACCCGCTGCCGCGCTGGCCGCGCTTCATGGTCCTCGATTGGGCCTTCGTCTTGCCGTTCCTTTCGGCCTTCATGCGCCGAGTCGGCGGCGTGCCGGCCTCGCCTCACAACGCGAGGGCGATCCTCGAGCGCGACGAGCTCGTGATGGTCTTTCCCGAAGGGGTCAAGGGAACCGGCAAGCCGTTCTCGGAGCGCTATCGGCTTCAGCGGTTCGGCCGGGGGGGCTTCGTCGAGGTCGCGTTGCGGACCCGCTCGCCGATCGTTCCGGTCGCGGTTGTGGGCTCGGAGGAGATCTACCC
>JALZIJ010000241.1 GCA_030860375.1 Actinomycetota bacterium
GTCGAAAAGCACCTCGGCAACGCTTATGGCAAGCTAGAAATCGCCTCTCGCGCCGAGCTTCCAGAGGCATTGGGCGAAGAGGTCGGCAAGACCTAGGTGTAGTTCCACGCCCCCCACGATTTCCAAAAAGTAGGGTCGCTCCCCACTGCGAGCAACGCGCTGAGCGGACAGGATCGTACCGAGGCCCGGTTAGGGCGAGTCTGACAAGGGAGGGTGCGATGGCGAGTGCAAAGGCCGTGAAACCAGTCAGGCGCCTCGGCGGCCTCATGCCAGTCCTCTCGCTGGCTGTGCTCGCGGGCGCCCTGCCAACTTCGGCTAGCGCCGCCGAATGCATGGGCGTCGAAGCCACGATCACGGGGTCCAACAACCGGGACTACCTGCGGGGGACCTCAGGGCCCGACGTCATCGCCGCCAGGGACGGCGACGACGTGATCCTCGGACGTCAGGGGGAAGACCGCGTGTGTACCGGGGACGGCGACGACGAGGTCTACCTCGGGGCCGACGACGATCGGGCTCAGGATGGCCCCGGCGAGGCTGAGTTTCCACCCGCCGATGTCGTCAAAGGCGGAACAGGGGATGACCTCCTCGAGCTCGGCGACGGCTCCGATCAGGGCTATGGCGGTCCCGGCGATGACACCGTTTACAGCGCAAGCGCTTACGGCGGCGACGGAGAGGACAAGCTCGTCCTTCTCATCGCCTTCGACTCCAACATCTTCGAGGCCTACGGCGGCGATGGGCCGGACAGGATCTTCGGTGGCAGGCAGAACAACGAATCGCTCTACGGCGGTGACGGCGCGGACCTCATCAGCACCGAAGCAGGGCAGAACATCAAAGGGCAGAACATTGATGTCTTCGGCGGTGAAGGGGATGACCGTCTCAGAGGAGGTGCCGAGGACAACCGCCTATTCGGCCAGAGCGGAGACGACGTGATCGAGGCCTTGGCCGGGGCGGACTACCTCTCGGGCGGCAGCGGGTCGGATTACCTGAACGGTGGCGACAACGTCGACTCTTGCTTCGGCGGCGACGGAATCGACGAGGCGGTGGCGTGCGAGAGCACCTCTGCGGTGCCCTAAAGCGAACCGACCAAGAAAACAAGCGAATGGAGAAATGACAATGACTATGGCCGGCACACTCAGAAGCCATATCCGCGGCAACGTGGTCGGCTACGTCGCGCTCTTCTTTGCGCTCGGCGGTGGCGTCGCCTACGCGGCGATCGACTCCGGCGACTTAAAGAACGACACCGTCAACGTCCGCGATCTCAACTTCCCGGTCGGCGGCGACGGGGTCACCACCGCCGAGAAGGTGAACCTGAGCCCAAAGGCCGGGTTTACTACCGTCGCCAAGACGACGCTCGGGGTCGACGACAAGGGCGGGTCGGCTGTCGCCCAGGCCGCCGTCGAGCTGATCAACAACTCGGGCGAAAGCGCCGACGTGGTGGTGCGGCTGATCCATCAGGGCCACCCCGAGCACACCGCCAACTTCACCACCACCGTCCCCGCGGGGGGCAGCCAATCGACGACCGGGGCCTTCGTGTGCGACGGCTTCCCGGCCGGCGATCAGAGCATCCTTCTGAAGGTGTCGGGGCCTGATGGGGTTTCGGTCGGACAGCGCACGCTGGCCGCCCAGGTCGTCCCCGAGATCTAGTCGAAACGAGGAGGCAGAAGCATGACCAAGGCAATTCGCGAGCGCTTGACCTTCGCCAACGTGACCTCATCTGTGGCCCTCTTCTTCGCGCTCGGCGGAGGAGTGGTGTATGCCGCGAGCGTCGACTCCGGCGACATCAAGGACGACGCGGTGCAGATCCGCCATCTGGACTTCCCAGTGGCCGGCAAAGGCGTCTCGGAATCGGGGCCGGTCGTCGGTAACGGCAACTTTCAGACCGTGGCTTCGTTGCCGGTCACCGTTCGCGACAAGGGCGGATCACTGTTGATCGATGCCGCCGTCGAGGTAGTGAACAAAGGCCAAGGAGCTTCGAGCGGCGACGCCGCGATGCGCATTCTGGTAGATGGAAAGCCCGAGGGGCCGACCTTCACGACCCATGCTCTCGCCGGCACGACCGAATCATGGGCGGGGGCTTTCGTTTGCAACGGCATCCCCGTCGGCAAGCACACGGTCACGCTTCAGACGTTGCCCCCAGGCGCCGCGACGACGCAGGACCGAACGCTGAACGTGTCGGTTCTGCCCTGAGAAGACGCGGGTGGGAAATCGGACCGCTCCGCGCCGTGGCCGGCGCCTGACCGCGCTCAGGGCGTGCCTGCTGCTGGTCGGGAGCGCCGGGGTCCAGGCAATGGTCGCTTCCGCCGTCCTTGCGGCCGAACCGCCCTCGCTGACCCTCGAGAAGCTCGAGGTCAGCCCCGACCACGCGCGCGGGACGCTCGTCGCCCGGAATCCCGGCAAGCGCGACACCATCGAGGGGCTCAGCGTGGCCGTGACCTCGCGGGTCGGCAACGAGTGGGTCCGCTCATCCAGCACCACGGTCACCCGGCCGACGAAGCTCGGCGGCTCCTCAATTCGCTCGCGTGCATCCCGCCGGATCGTTTTCGGGTCCACCTACGAGTTGCCGGCGGGGGCATCGCGGGTTCGCGTAATCGCGAAGTTGCGTCTGGAACGAGGCGGGACCGTGCGCGCGAGGCGAACCCGCCCGCTGGGTGGTGAGCTGGTGCCGGCGGGGGAAGGTGCGACGGCGCACGAGCCCGGCGGCGCCTCCGTCTCGATCGAGCCGGGGACGGTGCCCTACCCGGTTGTCCTCGGAATCGAGCGCGTCGATCGAGCGTCGATCCACGCCCCCTCGAAGGGTTTCGACCTCCTCGGCGCCTATCGGGTCCGCCTCGAGCCGACGGAACTCGATGCGACCTTCCCACCCCCTTCCGATTCGCTTCAGGTCTCGTTGCCGCTGCCGTCGCTCGCCCATGCCAAGGACGGCTTCGTCCTGGCGGAAGAGGTTCTTGCCGACCACCTGATCGACCCCAAGCAAGGAGAGCTCGCCCCCGAGCTGCGCGCGTCACAGGCGCTCGATGAACAGTCGGGCAAGCTGATCAGCTTGAAGAGCCCGCTACCCGGCCTGACCACCTCTGGGGTATACGCGGTCCTGGGAGCGGGCGATAGCCGGCCGTATGGATACGCGACGGGCACAGTCACAAACGCCGGAACGCCGGTCGGTGGGGTGATTCTCGCCAGCGACTCAAGCTCGCCGGTCGCGACCACAGACGCCGCCGGCCGCTACTCCCTGCTGGTTCGCAGCTCGCCTTTCAACCTACGCGCCTTCGACCCCCTGACGGGAGCCCAAGCGGTAGCCGGAGGCACGCTGCCGGGTCCCGGAGGGAGCACCACGGTGAACATTTCCCTCGATCCCCAGGTCTCCCCGGCGATCACGCGCGACGGCATTCGCAACGGCGGGTTCGAGCGCCTCGACCTCACGAGCTGGTTGACGACGGGATCGGCGGCGTCACTCAGTCAGCTCGGCGGACAGGGCCCGACCGAGGGCATCAGCATGGCCGACATCGACACCGGTCCGAACGCCGCCGGCGGCGTCGGCTCCGCGCTGAGACAGCGCTTCATCGTGCCAGCTGGTGTTCGCAGGTTGCGCTTCGACTACGACGTGGTGACCGAGGAGGATTCCGGCTCTGGCTCGGCCGATGTCTTCAGGGCATCGGTTGTGACCCCGAACGGCTCGATGCGGATCGTCACGGTCGCCACCGACGACGAGGCCGCGTTCTCCTCGGTTGGCGACTGCGGCTTTCCGGGCGGCGATGAGACGTGCGCCCACACGGGCTGGCAGCCCGCCAGCATCGATCTCTCGGACTACGCTCAGCCCGGGGCACCCACGATCGTCGAGCTGCGCTTCGCCGTTGCCGACGGCGGCGAGGATGCGCAGTTCGACACTCACGCGCTGCTGGACAACGTTCGCTTCAAGACCCTGTGGCTCTCCCCGAAGCTGCTGGCGGGCGGCTCTTCAACGGAGCAGGTTGTGGGAGTAGACGCCCGCGGGGCCACGGAGATCCTTTCGCAGGCCGGGGTCAACGTGCGCGTGCGACCGGCGCAGACCATCGCCCAGCCCGGCGCGTTTCTCGATCTCGACATCACCTGGAACGTGACCTGCGGCTTCTTGGGCCTCGGCCGCTGCGCTGGCGAGCGAACCGACGAGATGAAGACGCTCCTTGACGTTGCGCGATCCGCGACAGAGACGGATGTCAACACCTATTATCCGCGCTCGTTCACAGGGCTCAGCGCGTGCGCGCTGGCGGTCGGCCCGGACGATTACCACCTGATCGAGCCGGACCCCCGCACCGACCTGCTGCGCCACGGAGGCGTCTTTCAAGTCTGTTCCGGCGGAAACGTCCTGGCCCACGAGTTTGGCCACCTCCTAGTCTCGCCCCAGTTGGCAGGCGACCCCCTTGAGCACAACGCCGGCTCGACGAACTTCCTTTTTGCGACGGCGCCACAGGCCGGGATCGTCAACCGCTCCCAGTCGCTGGGGATCAACCGGCCGGAAGCGCCCTTACTCGCACCCTGATCCTCGCTTGAGAGTTGCCGTTATGGCCTGCTCGAGCCAGGGCTGATCGGCGAGCGGCGTCGCTGATGCCGAGATCGGCAGCAACCGATGGGCTAGGCGGGCACCTCTGCAAAGAGTAGGGTGCGACCCCACTGCGAACTGAGGCCGAAGCGGGCAGAGTTGCGTCACAGCGACCTTGAAGGAGGAATCCTGTGGCAAAAAGAATTCGCGTGCATCTGACCTACGCCAACGTGATAGCAACCGGATCCATGTTCCTAGTGCTGACGGGGGGCACCGCCCTTGCTCTCGGTGGGTCGAACACGGTCTTTTCAGACGACATCGTCAACGGTGAGGTCCAGCGTGCCGACATTCAAAAGGGCGCCGTGGTGAGCTCAAAGGTTGACGATGACTCGCTGAGGGGCATCGACATCGCCGAGGCCACCCTCGATGCGGTCCCGCTGGCTACCGACGCCAACAACGCCCAAAGCGCGAGCTACGCCAGCGAAGCCGGGCACGCTGAAACCGCTGGCTATGCCGGCAACGCACAGGCGGCCGAAAACGCTGGCAACCTCGATGGCCTCGACTCGAGCCAGTTTCTGAAGACCGACAGCTGCCAGCGTGGCAAGATCCTCGGCTTCGCCCGCATCCTCGGCAACCCGAATACGCCGACCACCTACACAAGCGATCCCGCCTACATCGACACCACTCACAACTGCACAGGAGGAGCGGTTCAGATCCGGCGCACGTTCGACGGTAAGTACTTCGTTCGGTTTGCGGGCGACCCGGCCACGCTAGCCGTCGGGACGCCAACGTCAACCACAGACGAGGGGTATGGCAACGCCGAGCACTACGTGGAGGTCCATCGCATGAGCTCGGGCTCGGATGCAGGAGCGTTCGCGGTTCGCGTCGTCATCCCCCAGGACTTCCCCCGCTACGTAGACCGGCCGGTCACGCTCCTCTTGCCCTAGCGACAGGTGCTCTGAAGATGGGCCTTACCAGCGTCGAGATCGACTTCGATTCTGGGACCTCTCCGATCCGCGGCGTTATTCGTAACCGCTCCCGAGGCGAGCATCCTTTCGTGGGCTGGCTCGAGCTGATGTCAGCCCTTCATATGAGCGCGGAAAGGGCGGAGTCTCCGAAGGGCGAGGACGCGCGGGCTGAGTACGTGAGACAACCGAGCCCATCCAAAGGCAAATAGATTCGGACTTAGCTCAGGCGGATGCCGCGGCGCCCTCGGCGAGCGAGTCAGGCAACTGCTCGCGCGAGGAAATATCGAGCTTCCCGTACACGTTTCCGAGATGCTTTTCCACGGTCTTGCGCGTGACGAACAGTGCTTGGGCGATCTCCTTGTTCGAAAGGCCATCGGCCGCGAGCTCAGCCACGCGGCGCTCGCTTGGGGTCAGGGCTTCGAGCCCAGAGCGAAGCACGTTGCGAGGCCGTGCCCCCGCTGCGGCGAGCTCTGTGCGCGCCTGCTCGACAAGCGCCGTCGCAGAGCAGCGGCTGGCCAAGTCCATGCCGATGGAGAGCGCCTCCCGCGCTGCCCTGCGGCTACCGGCGCGACGCAGTGCCGCCCCGTGATCCACGCTTGCACGAGCGTATTCGACGCGCGCTTCGGAGTGGGCGAGGATCTCGGTTGCCTCAGCCAGATGCTCCAGGCCTTCATCGTGTCCAGTGACGAGCCCGTGCGCTCGGAGCGCTATCCCGATCGCCCGAGGAGCCCCGAAGGAGCGCGCGAGGCCTAGCGTCTCGGATGTCAGCTCGAGCGCTTCCTCGCGCCGCCCGAGGCCAAGCAGAGCCATCGCGGCGTTTGGGCGCCACGGCAAGAAAGTCGGGTTTCGCGAGCCCCAGGCCTTCGCGCGCTTGCCACTCAGAAGCAGATCGGCGAGTCCCTCCTCCGGACGCCCCTGGGCAACTCGCAGAGCCCCGCGCGCGTGGAGCAACGGGATGAAGAGCGTGAAGTCCGGAAGCTCACCCATAAAGCCGTGCACGGCAAGAACGGCTTCGGCGGAGTCCAAGTCGCGGCGCTCGGTCAACGCATCGACCAAAAACGAGACGGTGAATGGAAGGCCCAAGGGCCACCCGTCCGCGGATTCGAGCGAGAGCGCAGCGCGGGCGCTTGCCTCGGCCTCCGCCAGCTCGCCCATCCGAAAAGAGACGTTCGCCGAGAAGCAGTTGGCGATCGCAAAGCCGAGCGCAGAGCCACGCTTGCGCGCCTCCTGAAGAGCTTCGGCGAGCGCCGCGCGGGCCGGTGCATACCGGTCGCAGAGTGCAAGCGACCACGCGGGGAAATAGAAGACCGGAGCATGTGGGCCCTCCTCGTGAAGCAGCTTGCCGCCGGCGAGTGCTCGCTGCGCGGCAGCGACGCAGTCGTCGACGGGCTCGCCCGCCGTAACCATCTCGAGCGAGAGATTTGCCAGCACCAGCCTCTCGCCGGGAGTGTCAGTGTCGAGGCTTGTCCTCGTGCGCTGGAATCGCTCGCTGAGGAGCGCTCTCGTGCTGGGCGCGAGGCGCGCCGCGCCGATCAGCTCCGCCTCGAGGCGCAGGGCCTGATCGTCGGTTTGGTCGCCGCGCTCCGAGATCGCGCGCTGAAAGACATCCATCGCGCCCGGTAGATCCCCTCGCATCATCACTGCCCGGCCAAGCGCCAGAGAGAGGCTGGCCCGGCTGTCCGGATCCTTCGTTTGCTCGAGCGCCACACGCAGATGGGTTTCGGCATCCGGGTTATTAGCGGCAAGCTCGGTCAATCCCAGCTCCGCCGAAAGCTCGGCCGGCGGCTCGTCCCCGCCCAACTCAACGACCGCTCTTTCGAGATAGCGGCGCGCCACGTCAACAGCCCCCCTCGAAAAGGCGCTTGCGCCAGCCTTCCTGAGCGCGGTAACCGCCCAGTCTTCGCCCTGGG
>JALZIJ010000279.1 GCA_030860375.1 Actinomycetota bacterium
GTCTGGAACAGCTGGAACTGGACGATCTTCCCGAGCCGTACGGTGTAGAGGCCCCCGCCGCGAGATTGGAGCCCCACTCCACTGCCTTTGCCGCGTCCGCTCACGACTACCGTCGCGACCACCGAATGGTCGCCGATCGGGAGCGCCTCCTCCAGCTTCCACTCGGTCTGGGACCACGCTTCCGAGAACTCGTCCCAGAGCTGCTGCACCCCGGCATGCCCTCGGTAGACGCCGCGATAGGGGCTGGCCGAGTGCGAGAGGTCCCATTCGATGTCGGGGTCCACTGTCTTCAGCAATGCGGACAGCCCTTCGCCGCGCGCCTCGAGGTGCCGCCGCACGATCTCCACGTTGTCCTGCGACATCGCCCGCCAGTATCGCGGCTCGGCCTTGAAAAGCTAGGTGGGCCTGGAGACGAGCTGGCCGTAACGCGCCGTCCCCGAAGCGCACCCGTCAGGATTCTAACCTGAGACCTTCGGTTCCACCGGGCGCTAGTCAGCCCACCAGTCGCGCTGACCCTCCACGTCTCCGCGCGGATCCTCGCCGAGATTGGGCGCACCAACGACGAGGATCTCGAGGCCCTCCGGCCCGGCCTCGTAGCCTCGCCACGTACCGGGCGGGACGCGCACCACGTCCCACTTCTTGACCTCGACGATCTCGTCGTCGAGCTTCATCCGCCCGCTCCCGCGCACGACCACGTAAACCTCCTCCTGCTCCTTGTGCGTGTGGCCGTATGGGAAGCGATAGTCGGGCGGGATGCGCTGATAGCTAAGGCCGGACTGCTCAAGCTCGAGCGCCTTGCTTGCGAGGCGGAACTCCAGATCCGGAGCGCCGTCGAAGTTGGACCCGAGATCCGCCAGATCCTCCTTGAGGTTCCTGAGCGTGAACGGCACGGCCGCGATTTTACTGTGAGTCCGGTGGAGTCCGCTCTGTTCCTGTGGCTTCAGTTGCCACTTCGTTGCCACGCCGCTACTCCCGCAGCCCGGCGGCTTCGAGGGCGGAGTCAGGGTCGCGATAGAAGCGGACGGAGACAGGCGTTTCGCCTTCGAATGTCCACAGCCATGCGACATGCCAATCGACCCTTGGGCCCCCTTTGTGACCCTGTGCCTGGCAGTGGAGCATCGCGACCACTCCGTCACCAGCCACGAGCGTTTCTTCGACGCTCCAGTGGTAGCTCTCCCAAGCGTCTCGAACGCCTTCCAGAAAGCGCCGAACCCCGTCGGATCCTTTGTAGGTGTCCGGGTTGAAGACGCGTTCGGTCATATCCATCACGAAGTCGCCGGCGCACATCTCCGCAAGGGATTCCGCGTCCCCCCGATTCAGGTACTCGTAGGCCGAGCGCACTGCTTCCACGTTCTCCTGCGACATCGCCCGCGCAGTATCGCGCTACGCCGGGGAGGGGGAAGGGAGGGCGTAGCAGCAAATGGGACTACACGTCTGGAAGCCGTGGCGCGCTACTCCCGCAGCCCCACGGCTTCGAGGGCTTCGTCGCGGTCGAGGAAGACCTGTTCTCGGATCACTCGCCCGGCAGGGCCGAAGGTCACCAGGAAGGCGCTGTACCGGTCGAGCGCGACTCCGCTGCTCAGGCCGCTGCCCGCCACACGGCCAACTGCCAGCATGCGACCGTCGCCGAGGTCGATCACCTCCTCGGGCTCAAAGCGCCACTCGCCCCACTCGGTGTTCCAGCGCTCTTGGAAGGCCATGCGTGCTTTGCGTCCGCGATATGTGGGTTCGACCCCGAGCGCAACCAGCCGTTGATCGATGATCGTCTCGACGTCCGGGTGGTAGACGGCGAAGGCCGCCTCGAGGTCTCCGCGGTTGAGGGCCTCAGCGGCCTGGGCCACGTAGCGCCGGGCGATGGCTTGCCGCAGCCGGGAGCGTGGAGGCAGCAGCGTGTAGAACCGCCAAGCCGCCCGGGCGAAAAGCGCAAAGGCAGGCGGGAAGCGGATCAGGTGCTGCTCCAGGCGACGGCGCGGATGCGCAGCGACAGCTATCGGCTGACGCACCAACTCCACGTTCTCCTGCGACATCCCCGCGCAGTATCGCGCTACTCCCGCAGCCCCACGGCTTCGAGGGCTTCGGCCTCATCGGCGATTACCTCGAGCCTGATGACCCTGCCTGCCCGGAAGCTCCAGAGCTGGAAGTACTCCATCTCCACCGGCACGCCGCTCGAGCTACCCACCCCCCGCTGGTGAACGCTCACCAGGACGGTATCTCCGGCTTCTCGGAAGGACTTTGCGGTCATCGTGAGCGAGTCCCATGCGTCGAGAACCTGGGCCATGTGCTCCCTCAGTCCGTCGTGCCCGATCCAGACTCCCTCGGTTGGAAAGGTTCTGGTCACGACGAGGGTCACGTTCGGGTCCATAAGCGACTCACTTGCGGTGAAGTCGCCCACCGTCCACCCCTCAAAGACGCGCCGCACAGCCTCCACGTGCTCCTGCGACATCGCTACTCCCGCAGCCCCACGGCTTCGAGGGCTTCGGCCCGGTCGGTGTAGTTGTCGATGCGAATGGGCTGCCCGTCTCGGATGGTCCAGACCTGTGCCGAGTCCAGTTCGACCGGCACTCCGCTTCCTCGTCCGGTCATGCGCTGCCACCAGAACGCGACCACCCGTTCTCCGGCGTCCAAGAACTCATCGACTCCCGCCTCGTAGCTGTCCCAGCTCGCCAGCCATTCCTCAAGGAAACCGCTGACCTCCTCTCGGCCTCGGTAGACCTTGTTCTCCAGCCACCCGTCGAAGTGGGTCGTGTCCCACTCGATCTCCGGATGGTTGATCTCGAACACAGCGTCGAGGTCGCCTCTCATCCAGGCTTCGCACGCCTTCCGCACGACCTCCACGTTCTCCTGTGACATCGCCCGCGCAGTATCGCGCTACTCCCGCAGCCCCACGGCTTCGAGGGCTTTGCTCATCTGATCCGTGGCGACGATGCGGACGATCCGGCCCTCTTTGAACGTGAAGGAGGCCCCAGCGTTGTCCATCTGCACCGGCAAGCCCCTCTTGCTTCGCGCCCGCAGGCAATGCGAGACGACGACGTGGTCGCCCTCTTCAACGACCTTCTCGATCGGACCCGTGCTCCACGTCTGCCAGAGCGAGAGTTGCTCGCGCCAGACGTCGCGCATCGCATCGGTGCCTCGCGCCGAGGTCCGGTCCGGCCCGAAGTCGAGGATGAGTTCGACATCGGGGTCGTACGACTGCATCTCGGCGGCGAAATCTCCGTGCTCCCAAGCGTCGTAGAGGCGGCGGACCGTGTTTACGTTCTCTTGCGACATCGCCTGCGCAGTATCGCGCTACGCGCGCAGCCCCACGGCTTCCACCCTCAATGAGGGCTTGCTCGGCGACTGGATGCGCGCGATCAACCCCGGCGGTGCCAGCTTCGAGCGGGACCATCACCGTCCAGCGCGTCGGCCCCCACTGGCTGATCGCCGACTCGAAGTAGCCCGAAAAGCAGAGAGCCCCGACTCTGCCGGGCTCGCTGGCGGGCGTCTGCTGGTTGTACCGCCGGGTCTACCCGTCTGTCGGGGCGGCTCGCCTCGACTGACACCAAATCTACACGCGGCGGAATCGGTGTAGCGGACCGAAGCTCCGAGGTCGCCCAATCCGCTCGGGCATTGGGCTAAGAGGTCATCGCGCCCCGGCTGGACTCCGCGATGGACCCCGGCGGGCCGTTATACCGCTCGCGTTCTCCCGCGACATCGCCTACTCCCGCAGCCCCACGGCTTCGAGGGCTTCGGCGGGGTCCAGGTAGGAGCGCATCCGCCACAGCTTCCCCTCGCGGAATTGGTAGGTGACCCCGATGGTCTGGCCGGCCGGAGCGCCGCTGTGCTTGCCGGTGCCGACCAGGCGAAAGACAGCCGCCGCGCGGTCGTGCCAGCGTCGAAGACCCGTAGGTCCTCGACTTGCCACTCCTCCCACGCCTCGTCCATAGCGGCGAAGTACTTCACCCACGTTTCCGGCCCCCGATAGGTGGCTCCGCCTGCCTCCACCGCGCTCAGCGCAGAGACGACCTCCAAGTCCTCGTGCGAGATCGCCGTGAGCGCCTTCGGGTCGCGGCGATTGAACGCCTCTCCGGCCTTGTGGACGATCTCCACGTTCTCCCGCGACACCACCCGCGCAGTATCGCGGAGCCGAAGCGCGCCCGTCAGGATTCGAACCTGAGACCTTCGGTTCCGTAGACCCGGCCCGACTTTCCGGTGGGGTCCTGTGGGTTCTGATTCTGTCGCACTTGATGCGGAATCGCCGCCTAGTGAGTCCGGTCCAATCCGCTCTGTTCCTGTGGCTTCAGTTGCCACCTTGTTGCCACTTCCCCATGAAGATGGCCGCTAAGCGGTCGAGCGGTCGGCGTCGCGCAGCAGCTCGGCGACGACATCGCCCGGCGTCTTGCCACGCGCCTCGGCGATCCGCTCGAGTCGCTCGGCATCCTCGCCTTCGACGCTGACCACGATCCTCAGCTTCGCGTCGGGGTTACCCGCGTGCGTCGCGACGTGGCGGGGATCGATCGTCGCCAGCTCGGCGTCGAAGGCGCCGGGCTGGGGGTCGGGGTCTGTCCAGGGATCCTTGCTCATGGCTTGGGTGTCTCCAGAATCTTACGCTCGGCGTCTGTCGAGCTCCAGCCCGTGACGATCAGCCATGTCGTCGGGTCGACGGTTCGTGCGATCACGAGCGTCAGAATCCGACCGCCGTCTGTACGGCCGATCAGCAACCGTCGCGTGCCAGGCTCACCCTCTTCACGAGGGTTTCGGACCGTGAGATGCTGGTTTCGCAGAGTCTGCTCAGCCTCCGCGGCGGAGATGCCGCGTGCTCCGAGCTTGTCGAGTGCGGCGTCGGTCGCAAGCAACTCGTGGACAGCGTCGGGCATACGGGACGGTGTAGCGAAAGGCTCCGACAGACAACGGACGCCGGGCGCGCCTCGATCCAAAGACCCCAGTTCCGAAGCGCGCCCGTCAGGATTCGAACCT
>JALZIJ010000018.1 GCA_030860375.1 Actinomycetota bacterium
TCTCATTCCTCCTCTCCCTGAGCACGACATACCTCTTCTTCTTCTGGACGCTCACAGGCCAGACGCCGGGAATGCGGTTCCTGGGAATTCGGCTGGACGATTACGACGGAACTCCCCACCTCAGCCCGCGAACGGCGATCCGCCGCCTCGTCGGGATCGTGCTCGCGGCGGCGCCCTTCGGCGCAGGCTTCCTACTCGTGCTTTTCTCAGAGAGAAGGCGAGGGCTTCACGACAGGATCGGCCGGACGGAGGTGATCCTCGTCGATCGCAAGGGCGATCCGGAGTCGGCAAACCTGCGCGCCGCCGCACATCGCGAGGAGAAGGCCCGCAGGCACGGCTGACCTCAACCGGCGAGTGAGAGCGCGGCCGCACGCAAGCCGGTCGCGTCACCGGCTTCGACGACCGAGGAAAGGCCCAATGCGGCACACAGCTCGGGGCGGGAAGCGGCGTGACCCACGACTGCTGCAAGCGGCTTGCCCGCGCGTATGCACCGGCTCGACAGCTCGGCGAGGACCTTTCCCTCGAGAGTGGTCACATCGAGCTTCCCCTCGGCCCCGATGACCAGATCCACGCGCTCGATCCGCTTGTCGATGCCGACGGCGTCGCATACGTAGGCGGCTCCAGGCCAAAGCTCGGCACCGAGCGCCGCCCATAGGCCGCCGGCGAGGCCGCCGGCCGCGCCGCTCCCCGGCACCGTGCGGGGGTCGCGGACGAGCTCGAGAGCCAGCCGGTCGAGTCGCGCTTCCAGCTTCACCACTGCGGCGTCATCCGCGCCCTTCTGGGGGCCGAACAGTCGGCTCGCGTGCTCCCATGGAGTCGTCACGTCGCACAGGCAGACGATGCGCGTGCCGTCCAATCCCCCCGCTTCGGAGATCGCCTCCAGCGCGCCGAGGCCACCGTCGTTCGTGGCGCTGCCGCCGACGGCGACCAGGACGACAGCCGCCTCACGGGCAGCAGCCACGATCAGCTCGCCGGTTCCGCGTGATGTCGCGGCGAGCGGATCGAGCTCGTCTTCCGCCAAGCGACCCAGACCACTTGCCTCCGCCACCTCCACCACGGCCGTGGTGCCGTCGCCAAGCAAACGGTAGACCGCGTCGATCGAGCGACCCAGCGGGTCCGTCGCCTCGATCGCAACCGTGTCCCCGCCCAGCGCGGCCAGGAGGACCGCGCCCGTGCCCTCTCCACCGTCGGCGCGCGGGCAGCGATCCGCCGACCAACCCTCCGATTCGAAACCGCCGGCGAGTGCCTCCGCGACCTCGAAGGCGGTAAAGGTTCCCTTGAACGAGTCGGGTGCGACCAGGACGCTCGGCATCCGGGCGAGAGTAATTCAACGCGTAGTTACGAACCAAACTGACGGGATCACGACGAAAGCCTCAGGTTGCTTCGCTACCGGCAAAAGATGTGCGTGCACTGGCGCGGGTCGCCGTTGTGGCGAGCGGCATTTCCGCCGCCGTCGATGAGCCCACGCACGGCCTCGATGCCGAGGTCGCCGTTGCGCACGGCCCGGTTGCCGGTCAGCTTCGTCGAGGCGCTCTCGATATCGAAGCCGTCGTCTCCCGCTCCCTTGGCGACGTTGTGCCTGAGGAGGCTGTGGTGGTCTTTCTTGTTGACAGAAAACCCATCGTCGCCGCTTCCTCTGACGAGATTTCGACGGACGACGTTGTCGGCGCCGCCGATAGGAGGTCGCTGCAGCCCGACGTAAATGCCGTTGCCGCGAGCGTGGTCGACAACATTGCGGGCGACTACGTTGTCGCGTCCTTTTTCGACGCCGATGCCATCATGGCCTCCGGAGACCCGGTTGCGGGCAATCACGTTTCCGCTGCCGGGGGCGATAATGATGCAGGCGGCGTTTCGCGCGCAGCGATTGCGTCGCACCCGGTTGCGATCCGCTTCGATGAGGATTCCGAAGTCGGAGTTGCGCGAGATCCGGTTCCGCCTGATCAGGTTGTCGGGGGAATCGCCGAGGTGGATGCCGAGGCCGTTGTGGCGGAATGAGTTGTGCAGGATCCGGATGTGATGCGAGTCGAACAAGCCCAGCCCGTCACCCTCGGGAGCGGGATTGCCGCTTCCCGAGCTGTCGCGGATCAGGCTTCGAGCCGATCGGGCGATCACGAAGCCGAAGAACACGTTCTTTGTCGAGGAGATACGCAGCACGCGGTTGTGGCGCGCTTTCCCGATGAAGACGCCGACGCCGAACTCGCGCACAGAGCCGTCCTTCACCGTGACACCATCGTGACCGTCGTTCAGCAGCCCGGTATCGCAGAACTCATCCGCGGGACAAGCGGCGAACTCGGTGCCGTCGCCATCTACCCGATGGCCGTCGAGGTCGAGGGTGATGTCGTCGGCGCCGATCACGATGCCGTTGCTCGGGCAGTCGACGAGGTCGCTGTCGAGCGTGGTGTCGGCGGTGATCTCATCGCCGCAAGCCACGTGATTCGCGAGCGCCTGGTCGCTACCGAGCGCCATGACGCCCGCGAACGCGAAGGCCGCGAGCAGCGCCGGGGTGGCGTGAGTCCTGAGTTTCGATCCGGATCTGACGGGCATGTTCCCTCTCCTCGTTTAGCTGTATCGATGGCTGCGTCGCCGGTCTGTGCGCACCGTTACCGAGCCGCTTTCACTACGTCGAGAATCGTGTCGATCACAAGCTTCGGGTCGTCCTCCTCGACGGCGTG
The DNA here is from genome assembly GCA_030860375.1 of Actinomycetota bacterium. Taxonomy (GTDB): domain Bacteria; phylum Actinomycetota; class Thermoleophilia; order Solirubrobacterales; family 70-9; genus JALZKA01. The sequence continues at coordinate 2,673 of JALZIJ010000018.1, forward strand.
ACCGGTGTCGACCACGATCTGCTCCGCGCTCGGGCTGAGCTCGAGCCAGCCCTGCTGGCGCTCGACGTTCATGCTCATCAAGCGCTGCTCTTCCGGAAAAGGTGAGGCGGCGATGTCGGCTTGCGAGAACCTGACCGTGATCACCCGGATCGGAACGTCGCCGATCGGCTCGCGCGCCGCCCAGGCGTCCTTCTCGACCTGGAGGTAATCTCGCTCCTCGACGTTTGAGGGGCTGCGCGGGTCGGTCTCCTCGACGATCTCTTTTGGGGGATTCTCAAATGGGGCGCCCGTATCCACGAACACCATGCCGGCAATCTCGTCGGGGTGCTCGACCGCGAATCCCGCGGTGATGAAGCCGCCTCCCGAGGTTCCGACGAGTACGTAGGGGCCGGGGATCTCAGCCGAGTCGAGCAGCGCCTCGAGGTCGCCGACCAGTTCCTCCAGACCTCGTGGCCCGGGCGCGGGGTCGCTTTGCCCGAGGTTGGCTCGGTCGTAGACGCACGTGCGCGTCACCTCGGCGACGTCCGCTTCAGCAAAGAGGTACGAGTCGCTGGTGTCCCCGTCGCCGCCCTCCATGACGACGGTCGGAGAGCCGGTCCCGGTGCATCTGACGTAGAGGCCGCGATCGCCGTCGATACCCACGACACCGTCGACCTCGCCGGCCGTTTGATCGGCTTCAGTCTCGGTCGAGACTGGATTTGCCTCGGTGTTGGGTGATGGGTTGTCGTCGTTTCCGCATGCCCCGAGGATCAGCGCGCCCGTAGAAAGCGCAAGCAACCCGCGCCACCTGACGATGGAATGCGCATGCTTGGGCCCGATCGATCTCATTTCTCGTCTCCTCACAAGCTCTGGTTACCGGCACGAGATGTGTTTGCACTGACGCGAATCGCCGTTTGCGCGGGCTCTGTTCCCTCCGCCATCGATGACGCCAATTCTCGCTTCGATGCCGAGGTCGCCGTTGCGAAACGCCCGGTTGCCGGTCAGCTTCGCCGAGCGGCTCTCGACGTCGAAGCCGTCGTCCCTCGAGCCCGTGGCAACGTTCCGCGTCAAGCGGCTGCGGTTGTCCTTCTCATAGACCACGAACCCGTCGCCGGCGCTCCCTCTGACCAGATTTCGGCGGACCACGTTCTCCGCACCTCCGACCTGCTCTGGCCGTTGGAGCCCGAGCCGGATGCCCACGCGGCGAGGGTCAATGACGACGTTCCGGGCGACCAGGTTGCCGCGTCCCCTCTCGATGCCGATCGCGTCCTGGCTGCGGGAGAAGCGGTTTCGGCCGATCGCGTTTCGGCTGCCAAACATAAGGATTCCCCCGCCGTCTCGAACGCTGCGGTTCCGTCGCACCTGGTTGCGGTCCGCCTCCATGAGGATGCCGAGATCGTTGCGTGAGAACAGGTTCCCCTTGATCAGGTTGTCGGTGGAATCCTCGACGTGCAGGCCGAGCGGGTTGTGCTGGAACGAGTTGTCCACGATGCGAATGTCATGCGAGCCGAACAGGCCCATCCCGTCCCCATCGGGAGCGAGATTGTCGTCTCCCGAGTTGTCGCGGACCACGCTTCGGGCCGATTCCGCGACCACGAAACCGAAGAACAGATTCTTGGTCGAGGTAATGCCGAGCACCCGGTTGCGCCGAGCCTTGCCTACGAAGGCGCCGAGCGCGAATTCGCGCGCAGTCCCGTCCCTCACGGTGACGCCATCGTGGCCGTCGTTGAGTAGCCCGACGTCGCAGAACTCGCCGTCGGGACAGGGCTCGAACAACTCGCCATCGCCGTCGACCCTGTGGCCGTTCAGGTTGAGGGTGATGTCGTCGGCCGCGATCACGAGGCCGTTGTCCGGACAGTTGACGAGGTCACTGTCGAGCGTCGTGTCGGCGGTGATCTCATCGCCGCAGCTCACGTGACTCGCTGCGGCCGGACCGGCGCCAAACGCGATGAACGATCCCGCGACGGCCGCCAGTGCCGTGCGCCTCAGCGCTGGGATCCCCAGTCGCTTTGCATTACTCAAACGCATCGGTGACCTCCTCATCGAACTCGGTCGTACGTGCGCGGGAAGAACACCGAGGTCACGTAGGCGGTGGACTCTTCGCATCCATTGGTCTTGCAATCGGGGATGACGACGTCGAACGTGGCTTTGTCACCCTCAATTCGGTAGTGGACGTTGACGGGCGGATTGCCAAGGGTGAACGTTCGGTCGTCGACTGGGGTGTAGCTGCCATCGTCCACCTGCTGGCCGTTCGCGTCGTAGGAGGCGAAGGAGCCGCTCTCGCCGAAGCGATGGGAATGCTCGATCGGTTTCGTTCCCTGGCATGGATCGCTGTCGGTGGGCTTCTGGCCGGGGTAATCCTCCACCCACTCGCTCACCAGGTGATCGAGACCAGCTTGCTCGAACGCCCGTAGCTGGTCCTCGCAGACGTTTTCGGTGCTCCACTCACCAACCAATGGGTTCGCCTCGGCGGCGGCGGTCTCCTCAGCCGAAGTTGGGGCAGAGGTGGACCCAGCCTGACCCTCGGCGGGGTCGTCCGAACCGCAACTCGCGGTGAGCACCGACGCCGCCGCGAGAAAGGCGATCAAGACCGATTGCAAACGTCTGATACCGCTCATTTGAACTGTCCAATTGGCAACGAGTTGCACTAGGGCCCCTGACGGTGGAGGGCGGCCACCTTGGTCGCCACAAGCGTCCAGTCGCCGAAGAAGATGTGGCCGACGTTGTCGGATTGGCTCTGGCAGACGACTCGCACCGTCGCCGGTGCGGTCGGCGAGACCGCTCCGATCAGCGCAACGTGTTCGGAGCCTTCTCCCAGAGTGGTCGCTGAGCTAGTGATGCGCTGATCGCCACCAAGCGTGAACCAGCAGGCCAGAGTGTTGCCCAACCCTCCGCCCACGCCCAGATGTGCCGCCAGCGTGTAGTTGCCTGCGGGCACGCTGACCGCTTCGACCTGTCTTGTCTCGCCTGGAACGATCCCGAACTGCCGCCCAGGTCCATCGATGACGTAGTACGCCTCGGTGCCAGGCACGTTGAGCGTGGCCTCATTGATGTCGTTGCCGGTGAGCGAGTTGTCGGCGACTTCGCTTCCTCCGACCGCGTTCGCGGCGATCTGCGGGTTCGGGTATGTCCCCGCAAGGTCCCCACCTGCAGGCCCGGTGGGACCGCCGGAGCCCGTGGCGTCAGCCGCGCAGCCCCAGAGCCCTTGGCCATTCGACTTGGCGACCTGGCCGTTCGTGCAGCCCTGCGGCAGGCGGTAGGGAGTGGCGATGCTGGCCGTGCCCGTGGTCGTGATCGGCCCACCAGCCAGCCCCGTGCCCGTGTCGACGCGCGTAACCGTCCCCCCACCCCCGGCGTCGTCGGCCTCGCAGGCGACGCTTCCGTCTGCGTTCACCTGGCGGATCGACTGGCCCAGCGGGCAGCCTGCGCCGATCCGCCGTTGCAGGACTGCTGAGTCGAGGCTCGCCTCGTCGATCTGGGCGCCGGTCAGCGCGTTGTCAGCCACCTTGGTGGCGCTGACGGCGCCCGCCGCCAGGTCGGGCCTCTTCACCTGTCCGTTCTTAATGTGCTTCGAGCGGACGCTGTTCTGCTCGAGCCCGGCGGCGTAGGCGCCTCCGCTCAAGGCGAGGAAACAGGCGACGTAGCCGACGACGTTTCGGCGGAGATGGGTTCGGATCTGGGTGGACATCGAGTTTCCCCTTCGGTGTTGCTTTTTCATGGCAGCTCCCTTGGATCACACTCGGCCTAAACGGACTCGACGATGCCCCAGGCGAGCATCATCACGAGCATCGCGGCACCGATCGCGATCGCCGCGAGGGCCTTGCCACGACCTTCGGGGTCACGCCGGGCCTGGACGCCGAGAGCGATCGCCGCCACGGCGAGAGGAGCGCCCCAGAGGAAGCCGCCACCGGGAAGGGTCTCCCAGGTCAGCGTCGAGCCGGGCACTGAGAGCACCGCGAGCAGGAGGGCGAGCCCGGGGCGGGTGCGGCCGGCGTCGAGGTCGACGCCCGATCGTGAGGTGGTGGATTCCATCTTTGATTCGTCTCCTTGGTTCGTGACTTCGCTTGTCAGACGAACCTAGGCGCGGTCGAGCTGGCTGTCATCGGGGCCACCACGTGACCTGACTCGCCGCTCGCACGGTTCTTTCGTGCGCGCTACTACCGAGGCGTGCTGAGGTACGAGAGGACCGCCAGGACACGGCGGTGCCCGTCGCCGTCCGCCTGGAGGCTGAGCTTTTGGAAGACGCTGCGTGTGTGGCTCTCGACTGTGCGCTCGGTGAGGACGAGCCGTTCGGCGATCCCGGCGTTCGTCAAGCCCTCCGCCATCAAAGACAAGACCTCTCGCTCGCGGGGGGTCAGTTCGCTCAGGGTCTCGTCCCGGTGGTCAGGCGAGACGAGCGTCGCGACGACCTGCGGATCCAAAGCGGAGCCTCCCGCTGCCACCCTCTCGGCGGCCTCCATGAACTCGCCCACATCGAGGACGCGGTCCTTCAGTAGGTACCCGAAGCCGCGCTGAGAGACGAGGCTGACCGCGCCGCTCACCTCGACGTGTTGGGACAGGACCAGGACCGCCACCTCGGGATGGGCGTCTCGGATCCAGTGGGCTGCGCGGATGCCTTCGTCGGTGAAGCTCGGCGGCATCCTGACGTCTACTACGGCTAGGTCGGGACGATGCTCCGAGACCGCGCCGCGCAGCCGATCGGCATCGTCGGCGGTCGCCACCACTTCATGTCCGGCGTCGGCGAAAAGCCGGACGAGCCCTTCGCGCAAGAGCGATTGATCCTCGGCGATCACTACCCGCACGGAAACTCCACCACGAGCTTCGTTCCAAGGCCTGAGGGGCTTTCGACGTCCATCCGGCCCCCCACCGCCGCCACGCGATCGGCCAGGCCGGTGAGCCCTGAGCCACGGGTAGGTGATGCGCCACCGCAGCCATCGTCCTCTATGGACAGCTCGAGCGCACCGTTCTCACGTGTGGCGCGTACCGTCACGACGTTGGCATCCGCATGCTTGACGGCGTTCGTCAGAGCTTCACTGGCGACGAAGTAGGCGGCAGCTTCCACCTCGTCTGGAAATCGGCCAGGCGTCGCATGAACTCGAGTCGGGATCGGCGCTCTGTTTGCCAGCTCCGTGAGGGCAGAGGCCAGTCCGGCGTCGAGCGTCGCCGGCCGGACCCCGCCGGCTAGCTCGCGCAACTCGGCGATCGCCGCCGTGAGGCCCTCGACCGCGCCGTCTAAACCTTGACGCGCAGTGTCGCCCGAGTTCATCCCAGCCTGAAGGTGGCGCAAGTCGAGCCCGATTGCTACGAGCCGTTGCTGAGCACCGTCGTGGAGGTCGCGCTCGAGCCGGCGGCGCTCTTCGTGGGTGGCCGTAACGATTCTCGCTCGCGATTCCTCGACCTCTGCGAGCTGGCGCCGGACCTCGACCCGAAGGCGCGCGATCTCGATCGCCATCCCCGCCCGCGCGATGATCTCGCTGAGAGTTCCACTTGCGCCGCCCGGCCCACGATCGTGCACGACCGTGGCGAGCCGAAGGTCACCGCGCCTTACCGGAATCTGGTCACCCGGCGGAAGATTGGAAACGATCCCTCCCGTCGCGTCGGCATGTGCGTTTCGGTCGGGGAGCCAGAAAAAGAGGCGAAGGCTTGGTTCGCGAAGCGCATTTGCGAGGACCGGGCCAACCTGCTCAGGCTCCGCCGTCCCCGTCCGTAAGTCCCGAAGAAAGGCGTCCACGCCATGTAGCGCTTCGTATCGCGCACGGTTGAAGCGTCGATCCACATGCGTTTGTATTCGTGCGCGCAGGGGCCGGAAAGCGAAGGTGACGGCCA
>JALZIJ010000026.1 GCA_030860375.1 Actinomycetota bacterium
CACCTGCGGCTCTACACAGCTCAGCTGGGCCCAGATCGGGCGGTTCAGGCGGCGCAGCCGCTTGACGACGTCGACGAGACACTGAGCCGGTTGTTGCTCATCCTGGCGCTGGTAAGTGCGGGGGGCGTCGCGCTGGCGGCCGGCCTCGGAGTCGTCGTCTCACGCGGCGCCCTCGGACCCGTCGCGAGGCTCTCCAGCGTTGCGCACGACGTGGCGGAGACCCAGGATCTGAGCCGCAGGATCGAGGAGGGTGGCGATGACGAGCTGGCTGAGCTCGCCCGCAGCTTCAATCGGATGCTCTCAGAGCTCGAGAGCTCGGTTGAGGCGCAGCGCCAACTCGTCGCCGACGCTTCGCACGAACTGCGCACGCCACTCACCAGCATCCGCACGAACGTCGAGCTCCTCGGGCGCGCCGAGAGCTTGGGAGCTGAGCAGCGTCAGAGATTGATCACTGACGTCGTCGAGCAGCTCGAAGAACTGACGGCACTGGTAGGGGATCTCGTCGATCTTGCCCGCTATGCCGAGCAGGATGAGGAGCGCGTTCCGCTTCGGTTCGATCATCTTGTCGAAGACATGGTCGAGCGAGCGCGACGCCACGCGCCGACTCTGACCTTCGATTTCGAGGCCGAAGCCTGCCTCGTTCGCGGCGCCCAGGCTGCGCTCGAGCGGGCAACGTTCAACCTGCTCGACAACGCTGCAAAGTGGAGCCCCCCCGGGGGGCGCATCGAAGTGCGCGTCACGCGCCAGGGGGCGTTGTCGGTCTCAGACCAGGGCCCTGGGATTTCTGAGGGAGATCTGCCGCGCATCTTCGATCGCTTTTACCGTGCAGGCTCCGCCCGCGAGCTTCCCGGATCGGGGCTCGGGCTGGCGATCGTCAGGCAGATCGCGGAAGCACACGGCGGGCGGGTCGAAGCCTCATCGCCTTTGGGCGGCGGCAGCGAGCTGCGCCTCTGGATTCCGCCTCTCCCAGCACGTCCCGAATAGCTCTAACCGACCTCTTAGGTGCCGCACACCTGTCGCTGACCCTGGCCGGGCTAGATGGGGTTGTCCCCCGAACCAGAAAGGAACGACCCCAACGAGATGAAACACGAACTCAAATGGCTCACTGCCCCGCTCGCGGTCCTTGCCGTTCTTGCGATTGCCGCGTGCGGCTCTTCCGGTAGCGGCAGCTCAGGAGGCGAGCCTGGTCAGAACGAAGACGAGCAGGGTGCGCTCGCGCCCTCAGAAGAGGCGCAGGAGGCGTCACTCAAATTCGTCGAGTGCATGCGCGAGAACGGCATCGACATGGAGGATCCGGAACCGGGAATGACCGGGGTCACGATCGATGCCGACAGTGGCATAGACGTTGATAGTCCCGAGTTCAAGGCGGCCGAGGAGGCTTGCCGGGACTTCCTCGAGGGGGCGCTCGGTGGCTCGGGAGTCGAACCGACCACTGAGATCCCCGACGAAGCCCTTGCCTTCGCAGAGTGCATGCGCGAACAAGGCATCGACTTCCCCGATCCGCGGGTAGCCGATGGGCGGCTCGAGATCGGACCCGACGACCCGAACCTGAGTCTCGACGACCCGGAAATGACGGCGGCCTCCGAGAAATGCCGAGAGCACCTCCCGGAGATGGCGGCGCCATGAGACCCAAGAAGCGAACAATCGCCGCGGTAGCCGTCTCTGCCGCGGCGATTGCCGTTGCGGCGGTCAGCCTGGGGCCCACCCTGGGGGGTGGCGAGGAGACCAGCACAGGGCGGACACCAACGGGCCCGCTCTCGGCCGTCGAGCGGCGAGACCTGACGCGGACGACCTCGGCCAGCGGCACGCTCGGTTATCGCGGACGTGAGACCGTCGTTTGTCGGCGGAGCGGCACGGTCACCTGGCTTGCGCGCGCGGGGAGCACCGTCGGGCGCGGCGAGACCCTGCTTGAGGTAGACGAGCGCCCGAGCATCCTCTTTTTCGGGCCTCTGCCGGCTTACCGAACGCTTGAGTCCGGTGTCGCGGACGGCGATGACGTGCGCCAACTCGAGAAGAACTTGCTGGCGCTCGGTTACGACCCCTACGGTGCGATGACGATAGACGGAGAGTTCACCGATGCCAGCGAGGCGGCGGTAGAGCGCTGGCAGGACGACCTCGGCCTCAAGTCCACGGGCCGCGTTGAGCTCGGAGACGTTGTCTTCCTCTCCGGTCCGCAGCGCGTCAGTCAGCTCGACGTCGGGCTCGGTGCCGCTGTTGGCGGGGACTCTGCCCCGGGCGGGGCGTCCTCGACGACGGTGATGACGACCAACACGACCGAGCGCTCCGTAAGCGTCGAGCTCGACGCTACCGAGCAGGGGCTCGCGCGGGTCGGCGCCAGGGTCTCGGTACGCCTTCCCGACGGGTCCACGACGCCGGGCCGGGTGAGCCACGTCTCAAAAGTCGCGAGCGGGGCGGGCGGCGAAGGTGACGAAGAGGATTCGGGGACGACGATCCCGGTAGCCGTTGAGCTCGACCAGTCAGGCGGAAAGGTCGCCCGGTATGACCAAGCACCGGTCTCGGTCACGTTCACCGAGGTGATTCGCAAGGACGTTCTCGCGGTCCCGGTGACGGCGATCACCGCCCTCCCCGGCGGTGGCTACGCGGTCCAAGCAGTGCGCGAGGGCCGGGTACGAACCCTGCCGGTGAAGACGGGCTCGTTCGCCAACGGGTTCGTCGAGATCTCGGGCAAGGGGATCCGGCCCGGCCTTCGAGTGGAGGACGCAGGGTGACGGCGCAGACAAGCGGGCCTCAGCACCAGCCGGTGCTCACCATGCGCGACGTCGTCAAGGAGTATCCGACCTCGGGCCAGGTTCTCAAGGGCGTCGAGCTGATCGTCCACGAAGGTGAGTTTCTGGCGATAGTCGGTCCTTCGGGCTCGGGCAAGACGACGCTCCTTCACATCATGGGAACCCTCGATCGCGCCACGTCCGGTCAGGTCGCGATCGCCGGCCGCGACGTCGCCCACGCCTCTGAGCGCGACCTCGCAGCGGTTCGGACCAACGAGCTGGGATTCGTCTTCCAGCAGTTCTTCTTGATCGACGGCGTGAGCGCGATCGAGAACGTCGCTTCGGGCCTTCTCTACAACGGGGTGACCGCCCGTCTGCGGCGGTCCCGGGCGGCTGCACAGCTCGATCGCGTCGGGCTCAGCCATCGTCGCGACCACGTCCCATCCCAGCTATCGGGCGGTGAGCGCCAGCGGGTTGCAGTTGCCCGTGCGCTCGTCAGCGAGCCCTCGCTGCTCCTGGCCGACGAGCCTACGGGCAACCTGGACAGCGCGAGCGGGGATCGGCTGATGGACCTTTTCCAAGAGCTCAACAGCTGCGGCACCACGATCGTGCTGATCACCCACGATCAGCGTCTCGCAACGGAGACGCCGCGGATCGTCCGGATCCTCGACGGCGAGATCATCTCTGATCAGGTTGAAACGCGATGAGGCCCCGCAGTCGAATGCTGCCCTTCGATGTCCTTCGCGAAGGCGCGAGCGGGCTTCGATCGCGCCGCACACGGGCCCTCCTCTCGGCGCTTGGCATCGCGATCGGGATCGCCTCGATGGTCGCCGTCCTTGGGATCAGCGAGTCGAGCAAGGCCAGCCTGCTGAGCGCCCTCGATCGGCTCGGCACGAACCTCCTCACGGTGACCCCGGGTGATTCGCTGACCGGCGAGAACGCGGAGATCCCGGCAATAGCGGCCCAGACGGTGCCCGGCATCGGGGGCGTCGAGGAAGCCGCCAGCACCTTCACCCTGGACGGGGTTACGGTCAGGCGAAGCGACTACGTCGACGACGCCGCAACCGGTGGAATCTCGGTCCAGGCGGCAGAATTGGATCTGCTCCGCACCGTTCGCGGGAACGTCGCCTTCGGGCGGTTTCTCGATCGGGCGAGCGAGCGGCTCCCCGCCCTTGTCCTGGGGTCGACTGCGGCGGAGCGCCTCGGCCTCGGATCCGAGGACATCGGGACGCCGGTTTATCTGTCGGGCCAGTGGCTTACGGTGATCGGGATCCTGGCACCGGTCGAGCTAGCCCCTGAGTTAGACACGGCGGCGCTGATCGGCCTTTCGGCGGCGAGACAGATCTTCGGCACTGGCGCAAAGCCGACGACGATTTACGTTCGAACTGCCGAGGGACGCCTTGACCAGGTTCGCGTCTTGATTCCACCCACGGCGAACCCTGAGAGACCAGAGGAGATTGGCGTTTCGAGGCCCTCGGATGCGATCGCCGCCGAAGCCGCGGCGCGTAGCGCATTCACAGCCCTTTTCCTCGGTCTCGGAGCTGTGGCTCTTCTGGTCGGCGGGGTGGGCATCGCGAACGTGATGGTCATCTCCGTGCTCGAGCGGCGCTCCGAGATCGGCCTTCGTCGCTCCCTTGGCGCAACCCGGGGGCACGTAGGAGTCCAGTTCTTGACCGAATCGCTGCTGCTCTCGGGGGCTGGAGGGATCCTGGGCGCAGGACTTGGGGCTTTGATTACCGTCGGCTATGCAGCCACCCGGGGTTGGCC
>JALZIJ010000035.1 GCA_030860375.1 Actinomycetota bacterium
GTCCTTAGGGACGCCGCTTCTCGTTTCAGCGGGGTGGGTCGATTTCATGCCACTCGGCGAAGCAAACTCGACCCACCTCACCCCAAGAACGAACAACGGCGCCCCCGAAGGGACGCCGTCGTACGAATACAGATGCGAACGGTGGCTACTTCTTGCCGCCGAGCCCGACGCGCGAAGCGACCGAACGGCCGGCCTTGTAGGCGGCGTCGGCGGTTGCCTTGCCGGCCTTGCCGACGTTGGTGCCGGCCTTGCTGGCCTCGGTGCGGGCGCGACCGACGTTGTCACGCGCCTCGGTGGCGAGGCGGGTCGCGACGCCCTTGCGGCCGGCGTCCTTCGACTGTTCACGCTTCTGGTTGCGCTCACGGGTGGCCGCGGCCTTCTTGCCTGCGGCTGTGCGGTCTGCCTTTGTCTGCGTTGCCATTGATGGCTCCTTCGTTTGCGGGGTTTTTAGAAGACCCCCGGAAGGGGCCGTCTCAATTCGATTGCCCGAGTGACAATCAGCTAACCGGATTGGCGTCGTCGCATATGTGACGAACGCACGTTCGGTACCGAAAGAGCTTAGCTCATGCGGTCGCAGCGCCTGAAACCCCGGCCAGTTCAGCCACCAACTCGTAGGAGCGCCGGCGATCCACGTGATCGAACACCATCGTGGTGATCATCAGCTCATCGGCTCGGGTGCTCTCGGCGAGCTCCTCCAGGCGGCGCCGAACCGTGTCGGGGCCGCCGACGATTGCCGAGCCGGTGAGGTCTGCGATCTTCGCCTCGTCATGGGGCGAGAACTCGTGTGCCGCAGCCTCCTCGTTCGAGGGAAAGCGGGTCGGGTGGCCCGAGCGGAGGCGCGCCATCGAAAGGCGCGCCGGACGTGAGAGGTAGCGGGCCGTCTCGTCGTCGTCGGCGCAGATGACAGCGACGGCAACCATCGTTTGGGGTGCGTCGAGGCGCCCCGACGGGCGAAACGACTCGCGATAGAGCTGAAGCGCCGGCAGGGTGTTCCGCGCCATGAAGTGATGCGCGAACGAGAACGGCCAGCCGAGCATGCCCGCCACCTGCGCCGAGTAGCCGCTCGACCCGAGCAGCCAGATCTCGGGGAGGTTGCCGGCGCCGGGAACGGCGGTGATGTGGCTGTAGGGGTGGCCCGCGGGAAAGCGCCCTTCGAAGAAGCCGACCAGCTCACCGAGAGTCTGCGGGAAGTCGTCGTCGGAGAGCGGGCTCGCATCGCGGCGAAGCGCCATCGCGGTCATACCGTCCGTGCCGGGCGCGCGGCCAATGCCGAGGTCGATGCGGTCTGGGTGGAGCGCGTCGAGCATCCCGAACTGCTCGGCGACTACAAGCGGGGCGTGGTTCGGCAGCATGACCCCGCCGGAGCCGACCCGCATGCGCTCGGTGGCCGAAGCGATCTCGGCGATGAGGACCGCGGGGGCGGAGCTCGCGATGCCGGGCATGTTGTGGTGCTCAGCCACCCAGTAGCGATGAAAACCGAGGCGCTCGACGTGCTGCGCCAGCTCGAGCGAGTTGCGAAGGGCGTCTGCGGGCGTCGAGCCTTCCGAGACGGTCGCGAGATCGAGAACCGAAAGCTTGGGAAGGTCGGCCATGTCACGCCTGAGTTTGGCAGCAGGCACGAAGTTGGCACATGGCGTGGAGCAAAGGTATGAGAGTAGGTATCATACTCCGCATGGTGAGGCGCACGATCACGATTCCCCCCGACCTGGTCGAGCGAATCCAGGACGAGGCCGGAGAGGGCGAATCATTCTCGGCTGCGATCTCGCGACTCGCGAGGGCGGGGATGGAAGAGCGTCCTCTGGAGTACATCGGGGTAGTTGAGGGAGGCCCTGACGACTCCTTGCGAGTGGAGGAGATTTTGGACGACATCTTCAAGCGGATCAAGGACCGCGAGCGGGGCGACACCTGAAGATCGTCTGCGACACGGGGCCCCTGATCGCGGCGGCGAACCGTGAAGAGCGCAGCCATGAACTCGCCGCGAACCTCGTCACGGGCATCGGTACCGACCTTGTGGTTCTTGGCACTGTCGCCACGGAAACCGATTTAATGCTTCGGCGGTGGGGAGACCCGAGAGCGGGGCGGCTCTTCTTGCGGGCGCTGGCGAGCGGGCGGCACCGCCTCGAACCTTTAACGACAGGCCTTCTTCGGCGCGCGGTCGAACTGGACGCCCTATATGCCGACCTCGATTTGGGCCTTGTTGATACCTCGGTCATGGCGTACGCCGAGCGTCACCGATTGCCGATTCTGAGTTTTGATTTTCGCGACTTCAGGGCGACCCAATCGATCCACGGACCTTGGGATCTCATCGTGGGCGAGGATGAGTTGCGCAGGGCCCGGGACTCGTAGCGCTTGGCGACGGTATCTCCGGGTAGGAGGTGATGGTCGATGTTCGTCTTCTTCTCCAACCGCCTCGGATGCATGGGCTCGCTTCTGCTTTCGGCAGGCGTGACGCTCGTGCTGCTGCTGCTCTTCGGCGTCCTCGACACGAACTGACCGCGCCGAGGCGCGTCAGGCCGCCCGCCCAGCGTGCGACCCTTAAGGGGTGACGGATCAGCTTCCACTGACGGGCGCCGGGGTCGAGCCTTCCCCCGACCCGGCCATGCCCGGGCCCTTCGCGGTCGGGCGCTACGCCGCCGAGCTCCAGCAGTTCCTGCGCGGGCGGACCAAGGTGCTCGTCACGGGCGAGATCACCGGCTTTCGACGCTCGCGCGTCCAGTCGTTCTTCGAGCTTCGCGACTCGCAGGGCGCCCTTCCGTGCTCGATCTGGAACTCGGACCTCGAGAAGTTGATGCTCGACGAAGCGCTCCTCGTCGACGGCGCCGAGGTCGTGATCGGCGGCGGGCTCGACTACTACCCAGGCTCGGCGACGGCGACCCCGTCCTTCAACTTCCGCGCTTCGCATATGCGCCTCGCCGGTGAGGGCGATCTCCTCGCGCGGCTGAAGGCGCTTCGCGAGCAGCTTCGTCGCGACGGGCTCTTTGAACCGCAAAAGCTCCTCGCCCGGCCCGTCCTGCCGAAGACGATCGGCGTCGTCACCGCGCGCGGGAGCGCTGCGTGCCAGGACCTTCTCGCCGGGCTCGAGCGCAGGGGCTGGCGCGGGACGATCGTCTGGGCGGACGCGCCGGTGCAGGATCGTCGTGCGGCGGGCCGCATCGCGAGCGCTTTGCGCGGGCTGGCTGAGCTCGAGCAGGTGGAGGTCGCGGTGGTGTGTAGAGGCGGCGGCTCGCTTGCCGACCTGTGGGCGTTCTGTGACGAGAACTTGTGCCGGACGGTCGCGCTGCTACGGCTGCCGGTGATCTCAGCGGTCGGCCACGAGGTGGACCGCACACTGATCGACGACGTCTCGGCCGTCTGTTGTTCGACGCCGACGCACGCGGCCGAAGAGCTGGTGCGGGTGAATGTCCGGGAGGCTCGGGCTGATCTCGGGGTTGCCGGCGGGCGCCTCGGCCTGGCGGGAACAGGGGCGATCCGCACCCGGGGCCGGCGCCTCAGCGAGCTGGCCGCAGGCCCGGCGCGAAGCGTCCGCGTCGAGCGGACTCGTCTGCACCAGAAGCTTCGTGAGGTTCGGGCCTCGGCGGTGCGCGGTCTGGACACGCGCGACGACATCGCGGCGCGCCACGCCCTCGTGATCTCGCGAAAGGGCACCGCAGCGGCGCGCTCGGACGGCGCGCTAGCAAAGCTCGGCGCGCTCGAGTCTGCGATCCGCGGCCACGATCCGCAGCGGGTGCTCGAGCGCGGGTATGCCCAGGTCGAATCCCTAGACGGCGGTGCGCTCACGTCGGCCGACGCCGCTCTTCGCGCCAAGGACGTGCGGGTCCGATTTGCCGACGACGCCGTCCGCGCCCGGATCGAGGAGGATGAGGCCGATGAGTGACGCCGCACCTCAGACCGATCGCACCTACGAGTCGGCGGTCGGGCGCCTCGAAGAGATCATCGCTCGGCTGGACTCGGGCGAAGCCGAGCTGCGCGAAACGCTCGCGCTCTGCGGCGAGGCAAAGGGCCTGATCGTCTTCTGCCGCGACGAGTTGACCGAGGTCTCAGGGACTCTTACTGAGCTCGGTCTCGACGATCTGGTTGAGAGCTTGGACGCTCGCGACCCGTAAACCGCTAGCATTATCGACAGTTGATCAGGCACAAGAGCTTGATCTGTCGTGGTTTGCGGTCCCGTTTCGGTCCTTTCGTTATGCGGTAGGTCTATCGGTCGCACAGCACGCGTAGAAAGGACAGTTCACAAATGGCAAACGGAACCGTAAAGTGGTTTAACGACGAGAAGGGCTTCGGCTTCATCTCGCCCGACGACGGCTCGAAGGACCTCTTCGTCCATCAGTCGGCGATCCAGTCAGAAGGCTTCCGCTCCCTCGAAGAGGGCGCGAAGGTCACGTATGAGGCTGAAGAGAGCGACAAGGGCCCGCGCGCAGCGCAGGTCCAGGTCATTTAGCTCTTAAGAGCTTTTCGTACTGCGAGCGGGGCTCGGCCGAAGGCTGGGCCCCGTTTTCGTTCCGGCGGCTGGATTAGTTGGCGGAGAGCGCGACCGCGCTTACCCCGACCTCGAAGAAGCCGACGTCGCCGTTGACCTCGTTGCACTCGATCCCGAAGTCCACCGAGCCCGCCCCAAGCACGCCGGTCACCGTGGTCATTGGGACCGGGTTGGTGGCGAAGCCACCCATGTTCGTCCCGGCCAGGACTCCGTTGCTCGTCACGAGGCGGCAGAAGCCGAAGGCGTTGTCTCCGGAATTGTTGTACGCCCTCGTCACTGCGTTGATCAGAACCCTTGACGGCGCAGGGAGGGTCAACGTGACGAAGCCACAGTCGATGTAGGTCTCGCTTGTCGGATTGCAACTGGGTCCGTCGAACGCGCGCCCGATGCCGCCCAGCGCAGCGCTCGGCACCTGCGCGAGCGTGCTCTCGTCGATGTCCCCGCCGCCCAGAGATCCGTCAGCTACTTCGGAGCTGGTAATCGAGCCGTTCAAGATGTCCGCGCCCGACAGCGACTCGTTCGAGATGTCCTCGCTCGACAGGGCAAACGAGGTGTCGTCGTCGGCAACTTCCCTGCTTCCGATCTGGCCCTCCCCGATGTCCTTTGACTTGATCGTGGAATTGACGATGTCGCCCGAATTGACCGAGTTCTTGCCCGGCAGCGCCACCGCCGTGCCGGTCAGGGCGACGAAGAGGGCGATGTAGCCGACGACGTTGGAGCGCAGGTGATGTCGAAGTCTCGAGTCCATTCTCTCCTCCCAGGGTGAATGCCGCTCGAAGAACCTTACATTTTTGCGTCCGGATGGACAAGAACGAGAAGATCGGCTCGACGAGGGCCAACGGCGCGGCGGGGCCTGGAGCGTCAGGGACGAAGCGACGGCGGACGGCACCTACTACGCCAGGGCCCCGGAGACCGACGAATGCGAGGGAGACAGGTCGAAAGAGCTCACGATCGAGCAGCGCTGACCGCCGCGGGGTCGCCCCGCCCGCGCTAGCGGCGTCGGCGTCGCCGGCGGGGTGCCGAGGCCACTGCGTAGCCGGTCTCGGCGAACTGGCGCCGGAGCTGAAGAGTGTCGGCGATCTTGCCGACGTCATGTGCCTCCTCGCTTCTGACGAGGGTGACCCCCACGCCGCCGCGGCCCGCACGGGCGGTACGCCCGATGCGGTGCTGATAGGCATCGCAGTCGCCCGGAGGATCGAAGTTGATCACGTGGCTGATGCCGTCGACATCGATCCCGCGCGCCGCAACGTCGGTCGCTACGAGCGCGTCGACCTTGCCCGAGTCGAACTGCGCGAGCGCTCGCTCGCGCTGGCCCTGTGTCTTGTTCCCGTGCATGGCGACAGCTTTGATCCCGTTCGAGCCGAGCCGCTTTACGAGACGGTCCGCGCCGCGCTTCGTGCGGACGAAGACAAGCGCGAGCTCACGATCGGCGCGGAGTTCTGCGAGGAGGGCGTCAAAGCGCTTTTCATGGGTGACGCCGACGAAGCGGTGCTCGACCTCCACCTTGCTCTTTGGGGCCACGTGCTCATGCCGTACCGGTGAGCGCGTATAGCTCTTCGCGATGCGGGCGACCTCACCGTCGAGCGTCGCCGAGAACAACATCGTCTGGCGATTCGTGGGAGTTGTAGCGATGATGCGATCGACGTCGGGCCGAAAGCCCATATCGAGCATGCGGTCCGCCTCGTCGAGGACGAGGATTCGAACCTTCTTCAACGAGACGTCGCCGCGCCCCATCAGGTCGAGCAGGCGTCCTGGTGTAGCCACGATGATCTGGGCGCGGCGGGCAAGCTTGGCCTGCTT
>JALZIJ010000041.1 GCA_030860375.1 Actinomycetota bacterium
TCACGTCGAAGCGCTTGGTGATGAACTCGGCGTGCTCGCGGTTCTTGGCGAACACGATCGTCTTGCCCAGCCGGTCACCGCTTGCTACGCGCTGGCCCTTGGTCACGAGGGTCTCGAGCAGCTTGTCCACGGTGTCCTCGTTGAACAGCCAGCGGTTCACTGCCTCGGCGTCCACGGCGTCGGGCATCTCCTCGTCGCCCCACTCCTGCTCCTCCCACTGCTCCTTCTCGTCCTCGGAAAGGTCGTCGTAGCGGAGCCCCTCGCGCGGGAACTTCAACGGAACCGTGATCGCGCGCGGCGGGACCAGATAGCCCTGGTCGACGGCCTCCTCGAGACCATACGCGTCGGTGGGCACGCCCGGCTCGAGGTCGAACAAGCCGTACGTGTTGCGGTCCACTTCGTCCTTGGGTGTGGCGGTCAGGCCCACCAGCAGCGAGTCGAAGTAGGCGAAGATGGCGCGGTACTTCTGGTAGACCGAGCGGTGGGCCTCGTCGATCACCACGAGGTCGAAGTAGCCGGGTCCGAAGCGGCGCAGCTCGCCGCCCTCGGGCTCGCCGATGCGGCCCATCATCGTGGGATAGGTGGACACGTGGACGCGCCCCTCCGCGGACTTCTCGGTCACGAGGTTCACGGTCGCGACGTTGGGAAGGTGCTCCTTGAAGGCGGCTGTCGCCTGGTTGACGAGGGCCACTCGATCCGCGAGGAACAGCACGCGCTTGACCCAGCCGGCGCGCATCATCTGATCCACGAGCGCGATCACCGTGCGGGTCTTGCCGGCGCCCGTCGCCATGACCACGAGGGCGGCGCGACGCAGGTCCTGTTCAAAGGTCTCGTCGATGCGCCGGATCGCGCGCTGCTGGTAGTGGCGTTCCACGATCCTGGAGTCGATCTCTGAGTCGGCCAGGCGCTTGCGCGAGCTTCGCCGCTCCATGAGCAGCGCCAGCTCGTCCTTGGTGTAGAAGCCCTGGACCTCGCGCGGTGGGTAGCGCTCGTCGTCCCATAGCCAGTGGTCGTAGCCGTTCGTGTAAAAGATCACCGGCCGCTGGCCGAACTCGCTCTCGAGGCAGTCGGCGTAGAGCTTGGCCTGCTGCTGACCCACCCGGGCATCACGCCGGGTGCGCTTGGCCTCGACCAGTCCGAGTGGCTTGCCGTCGTCACCCCACAGCACGTAGTCGACGAAGCCGGCGCCCTTGTCGTTGGGCATCCCCGCCACCTCGTACTCGCGGTCGCGCCCTTGATCGAGGGGCCACCCGGCTTCGTTGAGAAGCAGATCGATGTAGAGGTCGCGCGTCTGCGTCTCGTTGTAGTCATGGTCATCCGCCCGCGCCTCGTTGGCGGCCTTGGCGGCGGCGATCTCCTTGCGCAGGCGCTCGATCTCGGCCTGGAGGTCGGCGTTCTCGACCTTGCGCTCTTCGAGGGCGGCGTCGCGCGCGGCGTGTTCCTCGGCCTTCCTGCGGAGCGCCTCGCGTGTCTGCTGGCGTTGCTCTGGGCTGAGCGGACGCGGAATCGCGACGGCGTCGAAGCTCAGTTGCGCGGGAGGGAGGTGGTGGTCCTTGAGGGCGTAGGTCCGCGAGAGCCAATAGAGGACGTGGAACAGCTCGCGCACGATGTTGTCGGCCGTCTCGGGCTTGACCGGCGAGTTGCGATGGACGGCCGCATTGCCACGCTTGCGGATCAAGTCCATTTTGGTCGAGACCTTGGGCTCGACAGCCTTCTTGAACGTGGGCTCGAACAGCATCGCCGCAAGGTCGCTCTTGTATGGGCGCTGGAGGGTGCGGTCGGCGTCGTAGAGCCATTTGACGGCGAGCTCCAGTGTGCGGCGGGCGTAGAAGCAGGCGGCGCGCGGGTCGGCGGCGACGTTGCGCTCGGCTTGCGTTGCCTCAGCGAAGAGGTCGGGCCAGCCGCCTTCGAGGAAGGCGAAGTTGCTTGGGGACCGCGTCGACGCGGTCGCGACTGGGTCAGTCACCTGCGGCTCGACGCTCGGCCGCGAATGCACGGGACTGAAGCGCATCAAAAAGGGCGTCGACTTCCAGAAGGTGGGCCTGCTGACGACTCTCGACTCGCGCTAGTGACTCGACCTGTCGTGCAAACTCCCGCTGCAAGCGGACTGGTGGCACCAGCACACGAAAGCGCTCGACAGTCGCGAAGTAGATGGTCTTGTGCGTCGATCCGTTGCTGAGCGCGCGCAGTCGGTCGCGGGAGCGTCGGAAGGCGTGAAGGAGATAGGTCGGGTCGAGGGTTGCTCCGCAAATCCAGTTGACGAAATCTTGAGATGTCGTCAGCTCACGTGCCGCCATCGTCACGAAACCCACAGATGCCGTGCGCGAGAGACAGACGGTCTCAGGCGGCAGGAGCACGGCCGACGACCGACGGATCCCTTCGTGGCTCAGCGTTTCCGAAGTCTGCAGCGCAGTCTTGCCATCGAGTCCTCTGATGTCTGTCAGGGTGATCCATGGAATTCCACCGTTCCAGTACTCCGCACGTCCGCGATCTGGGGTGTGGCCAGTAGCCAGCTGCGCGACGTCTGTCAGGAGCTCCCAGCGCCAACCTCGTGGATGCTTCTCAAGCCGCTCCCCGACCGTTATCGGCGACTGCCGGTGCTCGCCGAACGTACTCACGAACATTGCCTCCTTGAGTTCCTGGGCCTGGGACATTGCGGCTCGCCGCATCGCCCTCAACGCGTCAGTCGCGTCCAGGATCCGAGCGACGCGCCGCTGCTCGTCCAAGGGTGGGAGCGGGACCGTTAATGCCAGCAGGCGGTCTCGCGGCACTGCGGCTTGGTTCACCCAGCGTTGGCAAATTGCTGAGAAGGTGCCGCGCTTGAACTGGAGCTGCAACCAGCGGGCGAGGTACTGGGGATTAAGCCGAGTCGTATCAGCCCGCAATCGCAAGAAGTGATTGCTGAAAACCGTGGGCTCATCGAGTTGATCTACCAAGGCCGTCTTGCCGACCAAGTCCGGGCTGTTGGTCGCGTTGAACAACACGTCTCCGGCCGCCAGCGAGAAGCGATCAAGCGATTTCTCATCTAGGGGCACATAGCGCCTCTTCGAGAGGTCCCATCGCCCGGCCCGGGTGACGTTGTTCATCCGAATTTGGAAGATGCCTGTGGGGTCGCTCTTGCCCGAGGCGAAGCCCGAGCGGGCATCACTGATGAGATCTGAGAGGCGCGCCGTTGTCACCCCACCATCCCTTTGAGCGTCTCTACGCCCGCCCGAATTTCGTCTTCCAGTCGCTCGATCTGGGCGATGATCTCGGCCGGCGGCCGGTGCTCCACTTCTTCGTACACGATCTCCTGGTAGCGGTTGAGGCTCAGGTCATAACTCTCAGCAACTATGTCGGTCCTAGAAACGCAGAAGCTTTGCTCGGTGCGTGTCCTCTCGCGCTCGCTTCCGTTCCGCTCTGACCAGCGCGCGATTGCGTCTGGGAGGTTGTTCTTGACGTGGTCTTGGTCCGAAACGTTCCCGCGGAAACATCCCAGCTTGTCCCACTCCAGCAGCGGGGTCCGCTTGTCGTCGAGGCTGAAGCCGTCGGCTTCGATGTCGTAGAACCAGACGTGGTCGGTGCCGCCGCTCTCGGTCTTGGTGAACAGCAGGATGGCGGTCGACACGCCCGCGTAGGGCTTGAAGACGCCTGACGGCAGCTTTACCACCGCGTCAAGCTTCTGGTCCTCGACGAGGATGCGGCGGAGCTCCTTGTGCGCCTTGGAGGAGCCGAAGAGCACGCCGTCGGGGACGATCACCGCCGCTCGGCCACCAGGCCTCAAGAGACGGAGGAACAGCGCCAGGAACAGCAGCTCGGTCTTCTTGGTCTTGACCACTCGCTGCAGGTTCTGCGCGGTCGTCTCGTAGTCGAGGCTGCCGGCGAAGGGCGGGTTGGCCAGGACCAGCGAGTAGAGACCCTCCTCCTCGCCCGCCCCCTCCGACAGTGAGTCGCGGTAGCGGATGTCGGGCTGCTCGACTCCGTGGAGCAGCATGTTCATCGAGCCGATTCGCAGCATCGTCGAGTCGAAGTCGAAGCCGTGGAACATCGTGCTGTGGAAGTGGGCACGCTGCTTGTGGTCGTGCAGCGACTCGGGATGCTCTCGGCGAACGTACTCGCCCGCGCCCACGAGGAAGCCCGACGTGCCGCAGGCCGGATCGCAGATCTCGTCGTCCGGCTGGGGCGCGGTCATCTCCACCATCAGCTCGATGATGTGTCGCGGCGTGCGGAACTGGCCGTTCTGGCCCGCCGTGGCGATCTTGCTGAGCATGTACTCGTAGACGTCGCCCTTGGTGTCGCGGCCTTCCATCGGCATGCCGTCGAGCATGTCCACGACCCGCGCGAGCAGGGCCGGCGTGGGAATCGTGAAGCGGGCGTCGCGCATGTGGTGCGAGTAGGTCGAGTCGTCGCCCCCGAGGGCGCGGAGGAACGGGAACACCCGCTCGGCCACGAGCGCGTGCATCTCACCGGGCTCCCGATCCTTGAAGCGCGACCAGCGCAGGGCGGTGTAGGGCGCGCCCGTGCTGTCATCGCCGGGCGGGAACAGGGGATCGGCGATGGGCTCGCCGGTTCGGTTGGCCCGGTTCTCCTTGCCCGTCTGGAGGTCATCGAGACGGCGGATGAACAGCAGGTAGGTGATCTGCTCCATCACCTCGAGCGGGTTCGCGATCCCTCCGGACCAGAACGCGTCCCAGATCGCGTCCACCTTCGTCTTGAGCTCCCCTGTGACCACGTTCCTCAGGCGAAGCTACACCCCATCAGGGGCACTTGTACCGCGGGGTTTCAAGTCTTGCTTTCAAGTAGTTGCAAGTCATGTCGGGGCGAGCTGCCAGTAGGCCCGCGGGTCCTTCGGCGACTTGCCGACCCACTCGATGACCCCAGCTTCCCGCAGTCTGGCCAGTTCGCGCTGGACGACTGGACGAGAGAGGCCGAGCAGCTCGGAGATTTCTCCGGTGCTGAGTCGTTGACCCTCCCTCAGCGCGGACATGATCGCCCGGGCGTGCTCGGGGAGCCTCGCTTCCAGCTCCCGATCTACAAGCTCGGCGTACAACGTGAGCCGCACGCTTCCGGCTGTCTGGTCGTAGACCGGGTCGGTCAACCCGGCCTGTCGCATCTCGTCGAACATTCGCCTGATGCCCTCGCCGAGCTCCTGGCCGAAATGAAGGTCTGAGCACACCCGCGCGATGCGGGGATTGCGAGCGAACCGCAGCGCCCCGAGCGCACCCGGCGGGTGGCTCAGGTCCACGAGCCCGGGGAAGCGTCCCGGGCTCGATACCTCCATGCGGTCGTCGAAGATCTCGAACCTGATGTGATCCCCCGACACGCTGTAAGAGCGGTGTACCACAGCGTTCACCAAGCCCTCGAGCCAAGCGTCCTCCGGGATGAGCGGGACATCGCCGAACCGTCCCGACCCGGTGAGGGCCCGGCGAACCGGCTGCAGACGCTCGATTGTCAACCGGCCGTCTGCAAGCTGTAGAGGAATCGGACCCTCGTGCCGGGTGTCGTCGAGCAGCTGCTGTCGCGCCCCGGTGCCTCGTTCGCGACCCCGGTAGCGAAGCACGCGGACATAGGCTTCCGGAAGTGGGCCCTGGGGCCGCTCAGCGAACAGCAGGCAGCCTGCCACCGTCAGGTTGTCGCCCACTGCGAGCTCACGTGCTCTGAGCATTCGGGTCGGGTCAGGCGCGGATACGGTCTCCCGGTACTGGCTGACCAGGGCATCGTCCAGGTCGGAGAGGTTGGTTGTCGCAAGCGTGCGCGCCTCGAAGCTGGCGTCCCCCTTGTCGAACAGGAGCTCCTGGCGCTGGCGGAAGGTGAGCCGGCGGTTCTCGTCGCCGACGCGCAGGAAGACTGCGTTGCGCACGTCCGCGTGGACGCCACTGCTGGGCTGCATGGTCAGGACCAACAGGTGGTCGGCTGTCCCCGCCTCGGTCACGCACGCCACCAGCCGATGGTCGGCGCGGATCGCCGGCACCGCGAAATCGATCGCGGCCTGCATCTGTCCGTTTCGCTGGTGGGGAAGAGCGTCCGTGCCCTCGACCTTCCCGT
>JALZIJ010000044.1 GCA_030860375.1 Actinomycetota bacterium
ACCCGAAGGTGGACGACTCGCAGGCGCTGGCCCGAGCGCTCGGCGCGCCTTTCGTGCCGATCACCCCGACCTTTCCTTGGCTCGGTCCACTCGGTCTCGTGCCGCTTCCCTCGAAGTGGAGAATCGAGTTCTGTGAGCCGATCGACCTGTCCGAGCATCCGCCCGACGCTGCTGAGGACCGTGGGCTGGTGCTCGACATCTCCGAGCAGGTGCGAGAGACGATCCAGGGGAAGGTGTACGAGAACCTGGTGGCCCGGGGCGGCGCCTTTCTCTAGGTACATGGGGCATCGTGACTGCACGTACATAGACTCGCCGTGGATGAGTGAGGAGGCTGGTACGGGTGTGGTTTTAAAAAACGAACTTCGCGACCTCTTCGAGCACGTCCTTGTCGAGCTCGACGGCGATGAGCGGAGCGGCTCCGTCCTTCGAGCCGCGAGGTTCAGGCTCTGCCTCGAGGTAACCGACCTCGACCTGGTCGTCAGGGTCGACGCGTCCGACAAAGGAGCGCAGCACATTGCCTGGGCCTTTGAGGAGGACGAGATCGGCAGGCCGGCCGACTTCAGCCTCGCAATGGACTCGGGGACAGTAAACGCCTACCTCCAAGGCCGAGTGAGCCTCGCCGTCGCGATCGCTCACGGACGCGTGTCTTGGTCCGGCGAGTCCCGCACCCCCCTCGTCTACCTACCCGTGCTTCGGATGCTTTCCGAGCCATATAGGCGATGGGTGGAGCAACTCCATCCGCATTTGGCACTGGGCTGAGAAATGCGCCCTGGACGCCTTGGCGTCCAAAGATGAAAATTGGCCTTGACTCGGAGGCGCCGCGGGCGTAAGGTCGGTCCATCAACAAGGCAAGAGGCCGCAGTGTCGCTGCCTTTCGAGCCCCAGGCGACTGAGGCTCAAAGACGGCGCTCGCGAGACGCCCGGTAGGGCGCCGTAGGCCGACCTAGCGGGCCGTAGAGCCCGCGGACGACGGGGTCATTCCGATCCCGTCGTCCCTTATGTAACGGCGTGTTGCCGAACGGCAACGCGAGAAGTTGGTCCCTTGTTCGTCCCTCGCACGAACCCGGGGCATCCTGCGAGGATCGCCCCGTGGCTGACGAGGAAATCTCCATCGCGGATGCCGCCCGCATCTCGGGCGTCCCAACCGCAACTCTCAAGCGCTGGGCCAGCGCGAAGGTGCTGCCCGTAAAGCGGGGGCGTTGGACGCGTGCGGTCGCGGCGCAGGCGCGCGTTGTCTCGCGCATGCGCGAGCGGGGTCATTCGCTCAACGACCTGCGTCAAGCCGCCCGGGACGGCCGCCTCGCCTTTGGCTACGTCGAGGACTTGATCCCACGCTCCGACAGGAGCTACACGCGCGTCGAGGCCGCCCGGATCTCCGGCCTCGAAGAGGAGCTGATCGAGCGGATCATGGGCCTTCTCGGCACCCCGACGGCGGTGGAGGGCACGCTCACCGAGCAGGACGTTGAGGCGATGAGAAGGATGGCAGGCGTCCTCCATGCGGGGCTTCCGCTGGTGGCGCTACTCCAGCTCGTCCGCGTCTACGCGCAGTCGATTCGCAAGGTCGCCGAGGCGGAGGTGCGTCTCTTTCACCTCTTCGTCCACGAGCCGCTGATTGCCGAGGGAGTGGACGCGCTCGGCATGGCGGAGGAGATGGAAGGCCTCGCGAGCGACCTTCTCCCGGCGGTGAGCCCGCTCATGGACTACATCCACAACCGCTACCTGCGCTTTTACACCGAGCAGGACGTCGTTGGCCACATGGAAGCCGAGCTCGTTGGCTCCAGGCAGCTGGGGCGAGTCGGCATGGCGTTCTGCTTCGTCGACCTCACGGGCTTTACGCGCTTCACCGAGGAAGCCGGAGACGAGGAGGCTCTCGACCTCGTAGAGCGGTTCGTCGAGACCGTCGAGGCCACGCTTCCCTCCGAGGCGCTGATCGTCAAGACGATCGGCGACGAGGTGATGATCGTGTCCCCAGACCCGGTGACGCTTACCGAGTGGTCGGTGGGCTTCCTGGCCCTCTTCTCCGAGAGGCCGCAGCCGCGGGTTGGCATCCACCTCGGGCGTGCCGTGTATCGCGACGGCGACTACTTCGGCGGGGACGTGAACCTAACCCATCGGGTTGTTGCGCGGGCGCTCGGCGGCGAGGTTCTCGTGACCCGCTCGGTGGCGGACGCGATCGGCAAATCGCGCTACCTCGATCTCGAGACGATCGGCAAGGTCGGCCTGAAGGGGTTTCCGCAACCGATTGACCTGTTCATCGTCAAGGCCAAGCCTTTGGAGTAGGCAGGGGGCGGCAGGATTCGACCTGTGCGCGGCGTACCATCGATCCGTGACGAAAGAAGAAGCGCTCGAGGCCCTCAAGGATGCTGCCCTGGCGTCCGGGCTCGTCGATTCGGCGTCGGACGGGGTGGTCATGGTCTCAGGCGGCCCCGACTCTGCGTGCGCCGCCGCTGCATTGGCCGCGGCTGCCGGACCCGAGAAGCTCCATGCCCTCCACGTCAACTATGGGCTTCGGCCCGCCGCCGACGCCGACGAACAGACCGTGCGAAGGCTCTGTGCGGCGCTTCGCATCGACCTTCACGTTGAAAGAGTCGGACGTGGGCAGCTCGGCCCGGGCAACCTTCAGGCCGCCGCCCGCGCCGCCCGCTATCTGGCCGCCGAGAGGCTCCGCGTTCGCTTCGGCGTGAGCTGGATCGCGACCGGTCACACCCGCTCCGACGTCGCCGAGACCGTTGTGTACCGGCTCGCCAAATCGCCCGGCTCGCGCGCGCTCCTCGGCATGAGCCCGCGCGCCGGTCGAGTCATTCGCCCCCTTCTCGCTTTGTCGCGCGAGAGGACCCGCAGCCTGGCATCCGCCGCGGGCCTGCCCTTCGCCGACGACGAGACGAACGCCGACCCCGCCTTCGCGCGAAACCGCATTCGCGCCGAGGTGCTGCCCGCGCTGTCAGAGCTCAGTCCCGAAACCGAGCGGAACATCGCGGAGACGCGTGCCGAGCTGAGCGAAGAGGCGGCACTGCTCGAGCGGATCGCCTTCGAGTCACTCGAGCGCGCGGGTACCGGGCCCGCAGATACCACCCTCGACGCCCGCGTCCTTCGCGCCTGGGAGCCCGCGCTCCAACGGCTTGCGCTGCGTTCGCTGGCCGAGCGGGCGGCCGGCCGACAGGTCGCGCTCGGCAGGGCACGCGCGCGAGAGATCGCTCGGATCGCCGAGCGCCCGGAAGGCGGCGAGGTTCAGGTCGGCGGGGGAGTGAGCGCGATCTGCGAGGGGGGCACGGTCACCTTGCGCGTCATGGACCCTTTCGAAGCCGCCCCAACGCCGGCGCCCGGCCTCTTGGCGCTGCCTGGCCGCTGCCAGGTGGGCGAGTGGGAAGTCCGGGCCGAGCTTCACCCCGCGCCCGTTCAGCCTGCGGGCCCCGAGCTTGCGACGCTGGACGCAGACACTCTCGCCGGCCCCCTTGGGGTGCGGACGTGGCGCCAGGGCGACCGGATCCGCCCGCTCGGGATGGAGGGTTCGAAGACGCTCGGTGACCTCTTCGCCGACTGCGGAGTGCCGCGCTCGCAGAGGACTCGTGTTCCAGTGGTGACCTGCGGCGACCGAGTTGCCTGGGTCGCCGGTGTCGCGGTGTCGGACGACTTTCGCCTCGGGGCCGACACCACCGCGGCCGCCGTCATCACCGCCCGGCCGCTCTAAGTCTCGGGCACTAGGTACCTTCTCGCCGGTGAGCGACCCGGCGATCGGCGACGTCCTTGTTACCCAAGAGGAGCTCCGCGAGCGCGTGGCGGTGCTCGGCGCTGAGATCAGTCGCGACTACGAAGGGCGAGACCTCTTCATGGTCGGCGTCTTAAAGGGAGCGATCCTTTTTATCGCCGACCTCATGCGCGAGCTCACGGTCCCTTGCGAGATCGACTTCATGGCCGTCTCTAGCTATGGGTCGGAAACCGATTCCTCGGGGGTGGTGAGGATCATGAAGGACCTCGATGTGTCGATCGAGGATCGTGAGGTCCTGATCGTCGAGGACATCATCGACTCAGGGCTCACGCTCCACTATTTGATGAAGAACCTGAGGGCGCGAAACCCGCGCTCTCTCGAGGTCTGCGCCCTGCTAACGAAGCCCGAGCGCCGGCGTGTGGATCTGCCCATCCGCTACGTGGGTTTCGAGATTCCCAACCGCTTCGCAATCGGGTATGGGCTCGACCATGCCCAGCGCCTGCGCAACCTTCCGTACGTTGCCGCGTTGAACGCCTAGGGTCGGGTGTGGAATGAGCAGCTTTAGCTGCGAAACAAGCAGGTCTCGTTCCAATATCCCGCTGCTACGCTGATCCAAGCGTTGCGGGACCACGAATTTCCTTTTACCATGCCGATTTCAAGCACGGCTGACACCTTCGAGCCCGTCTTCGCGGGCCCTTCGACCAGGAGCCTTTCGTGAAGAAGTTCTTCCGCAGCGCCGCATTCCCGATCCTCATCGTGCTCGTGCTGGCGTTTTTCGCCAGCCGCGTGATCAACCAGAGCGACCCTGAAGAGATCCCGACCTTCAACGACTTCACCGAGCGAGTCGACACCGACCCCGAGTCGATCGAGACCGTCACCTTCGAGCAGAAGGAGAACAAGCTCAAGTATGTGCTCGAGGACGGCACGGAGTACGAGACGGGCTACCTCCCCGAGCAAGAAGACACGCTGATCAACACGCTCGCGCAAAAGAACATCGAGACGAACATCGACCCCATCAAGGGCGGCGGGATCCTCGGCGCCCTCACATATATCCTTCCGTTCCTCCTCTTTCTCGGCTTCTGGATCTTCCTCATGAACCAGATGCAGGGCGGCGGCTCCCGCGTCATGAGCTTTGGAAAGTCGAAGGCCAAGCGGATGTCCGTCGACGCGCCCAAGATCACCTTCCGCGACGTCGCGGGGGTCGACGAGGCCGTGCAGGAGCT
>JALZIJ010000059.1 GCA_030860375.1 Actinomycetota bacterium
GTTCGGCCCGACGGGCGCCGGGCATCACGGCCCGGACGAGTGGGTTTCGATCCCGTCTCTCGCCAGCTACCGCCGGACGATCTCCGACTTCGTCGGCTCACTGCCCGCTCGCATGAACGGATGGCCGCCCGCATGAGCGACGAGGAGCCGCCCAACCACACGGAGGACGGCGCCGAGTCTGACGACACGGGCGACCTGCCGCCTCCCTCGACCTGGGCCGGGCGCGCACGCAAGGAGGAGCAGGAGCGAGCAGAGGCCGCAAACGTCAGCCACGGGATGACCGAGGAGTCCGAAGGCCTGGCCGCAGCCGACGACGAGGCCGTGCGCTCCGAGGCCGACGAGCAGGAGGACCCTCCCGACGAGTTTGAGTTCGAGAAGGACCTCGACGAGATCCTCGCGGAGCCCGACGAGGATGAGGCTGTGCCGTCGAAGGACGAAGCTGCGCTCGACGAGGAAGATCCGGACGCCGGCGCTGACCCGGACGAGGAAGAGGCCCGTCCGCTCGCAAGCGGTGTGACCGTCGAGGCCAACACCCTTTTACTTTCAGACGCCGAAGCGGCAAGGGAAGCGGCCCACGCCGGGCTCACAAAGCGGGCCAAGAAGTCTTCCTTTTCGCACGACGTCACGACGGGTTCTCACAGGGTCCAGCCGGCTACGAAAGCGCCGGCCATACCCGCAGCGGCTCGCGGCGAAGCCGAGGAAGGCGCCGGAGCGCCGCCCAAGCGGCGGCTGGGATGGCGATTCGTGGCGGCGGCATTCGTGATCGTCTCGTCGATGGCCGCCGCGACCGCAGTTTCGTTCCTCCTCTTTCTCTCCGACATCGCCGAAGGCCTGAACGACGACGGCCAGCTCGCCGCGGCGCGTGCCCAGCTCGACACTGTCGACGGCGGAGCGCCCCAGACGATTCTCGTCCTCGGCTCTGACAAGCGCTCAGGAACTCCAGGGGACCCTGGCCGCTCGGATACCGCGATGCTTCTGCGCGTCGATCCCGACAAGAACTTCCTGGCGCTCATGTCGCTTCCTCGCGACCTCGAGGTCCCAATCCCGGGTTACGGCACGGACAAGCTAAACGCCGCTTACTCCTACG
The DNA here is from genome assembly GCA_030860375.1 of Actinomycetota bacterium. Taxonomy (GTDB): domain Bacteria; phylum Actinomycetota; class Thermoleophilia; order Solirubrobacterales; family 70-9; genus JALZKA01. The sequence goes on from JALZIJ010000059.1 coordinate 1,088, forward strand.
GTGAACAGGCCAAGCCGGGCGACGGCCCCGTGCTCGCGATTCGCACGATCAAGGATTACCTCGATATTCCCATCAACCACGTCGTAAACGTCGATTTCGAGGGCTTCTACGAGGCTGTGAACGCGATCGACTGCGTGTACATAGATTCGGACCGTCACTACTTCAACTCCAACGAAGGCCTCTTTGGGGACCAGCTTTACGCGGAGATCGACGTGGAGGCCGGCTATCAGAAGCTCTGCGGCTACAAAGCCCTCCAGTATGTGCGTTACCGGCACGAGGATTCGGACCTCGTGCGTGGCACGCGCCAGCAGGAGTTCGTTCGCGAAGCCCGCGCACGCATCCCTCCGCGCGAGCTTCTCCCCTTGTTCGGCACTGGCAACGAGCTGATCGACATCTTCACGAAGAACACGTCGTCTGACATCAACGACGCGGGGACGATTGTCGCGATGATGAAGACGTTCCTCTCTGTGAGGGAGGCGCCGGTCCGCCAGGTCTCGATCGGCGAGATCACCGAGAGCGGGGGGGTTGACGCCACCGACGAGCAGATTAAGTCTTCCGTGAACCAATTCCTCGGTAACGACCTTGACGAGGCGCCGGCCGAAGAGCCGACCGACCCCGACACGAAGCCGAGCGAATCGAACGGGGATGAGAAGAAGCCGACGGAGCCTAAGCCAGAACCTGACGCCGGGTTGATCGACTCAGCCGCCGCCGGCCAACAGATTGCCGCTGGGTTCAAGGTGCTGGACAAGCGCGACGCGGACCTGCCGATCTTCTATCCGACCAAGATCGTGGGTACGCCCGACGCCGCGATCTCAGCCGAGGATTCGCGGGCAGCCCCCCTTGCCCCGCCCGAGGACGAGAAGGAGGTCTACGAGATGTACAAGTTCGTGATGACCCATGTTGATCCGAACGTCGGAACCACCTACTACGGGATCAGTGGGACGAACTGGCTCGAGCCACCGATCCTCAAGAACGAGAGCGAGATCCGCACGATCGACGGGCGCGACTACCTCCTCTACTTCGAACAGGACGAGCTCCGGATGGTCGCCTGGCAGACCTCGAAGGGCTCCTACTGGGTGACGAACACGCTCAGTCGCGCACTCACCGAGGACCAGATGCTCGGGGTCGCGACATCGGCCCGTGAGCTCGGTCAATAGCGTTCCGCGAGTGGAAGCCAACCGTGAACGCGTAGGAGTCGTCGGCGTCGGCTGGGTCGGGCTGGTGACGGCTACCTGTTTCGCCGAGCTGGGCCATCAAATCGTCGCCCTCGACGTCAACGAAGAGAAGGTCGAGTCGCTTCGCCGGGGCGAAGTGACGATTCACGAGCCCGGTTTGGCAGACCTTCTGAAGAAGAATGCCGGGCGCATCACCTTCACCACCTCGATGGACGAGGTCCTCGGCTCGGCTCGCCTTCTCTTCTGCTGCGTAGACACCCCGCCGACGTACTCGGGCGACGCCGACTTGTCCCGCGTCCGCTCGGTCGTCGACCAGCTTCCGGACGGAGGCAAGCACGCGCTAGTCATGAAGAGCACAGTCCCTTCCGGGACCGGCGCCGCCATCCGCCGCGACAAGCCGGACCTTCGCTACGTCTCCTGTCCCGAGTTTCTGAAGGAGGGCTCGGCTATCGAGGACTTCATGCACCCCGATCGCGTCGTGGTTGGTGCCGACGCCGGCTCCGAGGAGCCGGCTGACGCAGTCGAGGCGCTCTATGAGCCGCTCGGCGGCGAGATGGTTCGCACGGACGTCGCTTCGGCCGAAATGATCAAGCTCGCATCCAACGCTTTCCTCGCGACCAAAATCTCTTTTATCAACGAGATCGCAAACGTCTGCGAGCAAACCGGCGCCGACGTCACCGAGGTTGCCCGAGGCATGGGCCTCGACGAGCGAATCGGCGCCAGCTTTCTGCGGGCGGGAATTGGCTTTGGGGGCAGTTGCTTCCCCAAGGACGTCAACGCCCTCAAGCAACTCGCCGGCAACTCGGGCTACCACTTTCAGCTCCTCACCGCGGTGATCGAGGTGAACGAGCTTCAAAAGCGGCGGGTGATCGCGAAGCTCGAGAAGCACCTCGGATCCCTTGCCGAGAGGCGCATCGCTCTGCTCGGCCTCGCGTTCAAGCCGGACACCGACGATATGCGCGAGGCGTCGAGCCTTGTGCTGTCGGCGCGTCTCCAGGGCGAGGGGGCTGAGGTGGTTGCCTACGACCCGGTTGCTGAGGGCACCGCGTCAGCGATGCTGCCCGACGTTGAGATGGCCGCCTCTGCCGAGGCCGCGCTCGAAGGCGCCGACGCGGCGGTGCTCGTGACCGAATGGCCCGAGTTCCGAGAGCTCGACTGGGCCTCCGTACGAGAAGCAATGGAGACGCCGATCCTGGTCGACGGTCGCAACTACCTCGACGGGACCAAGCTCCGCGCCGCGGGCTTCGCCTACGAGGGCATCGGGCGCGCCAACCCGCGAACCGGCGAGAGCTGATGCAGGCGCTCGTTCTCGTCGGCGGTGAGGGCACTCGCCTTCGCCCGCTCACCCTCACGCGCCCAAAGCCCGCCGTGCCGCTCGTAGACCGGCCGTTCATCCGCTTCATGGCGGACTGGCTCGGCCGCCACGGCATTTCAGATGTCGTCATGGCGTGCGGTTTTCGCGCCGAGGACCTCCGCTCTTCGCTCGGGGACGAAATTCCAGGTGGCCCCAGGGTCCGCTACGTCGAAGAGTCCGAGCCGCTCGGTACGGCCGGGCCCATCCGCCTCGCTGCGGACGAGGGCTTTCTGAGCGATCGCTTCCTGGTCTTGAACGGCGATGTCTTGACCGATCTCGACCTCACCGAGCACATGCGGGTCCACTCCGAGCGCGGCGCGCTCGCCTCCCTTGCGCTCTACCCCGTCGACGACCCAACGTCCTACGGCCTCGTCCGCAAGGACGCCGAGACGGGCGCTGTCACCGAGTTCCTCGAAAAACCCGACCCTGCCGAGATCGACACGGACGAGGTGAACGCCGGCGCGTACGTGCTCGAGCGCTCAGTCGTCGACCTGATCCCGCGTGGCCGCTCAGTTTCGATCGAGCGCGAGATCTTCCCTCGTCTCGTCGGCCAGGGCCTCTTCGGCCTGAGGCTCGAGGGCTATTGGATGGACATCGGCACCCCGGAGCGCTATCTGCAGGCAAGCTGGGACATTCTCTCGGGGCGCGTGGAAACGGAGGTCGCCGAAAAGCTGAGTGCCGACGCCATCGGGGTCGCGGACGACGCCGAGGTGGACGGCTCGGCACACCTCGAGGGCCCCCTTCTGATCGAGCCCGGTGCGAGTGTTGGGCCGGGAGCCCAGCTCGGGCCGAACACCGTGATCGGGCGCGATTGCGAGATCGGCGAGGGCGCCGTGGTCGTCGGGTCGGTACTCCACGGAGGTTGCCTCGTGGGGCGGGGCGCACGGGTCGAGGGCTCAATCCTCGCCGAGGGCGTGAAGGTGGGGGCCGAAGCGATCCTCGAAGACGGCTCGATAGCCGGCGAGGGCGCCAGAATAGAGCCGGGCGCGAGGTTGGAGCACGACGCGCGCGTCGAACCTGGAATGGTTCAAGCATGAGCGAAACCCTCGAAGCGATCCGGGCCGTCGATACGCAGAACCAGCTCGACGACGTGCTGGCCTTGCCGAAGCACCTCTCCGACGCCCTTTTTCGCGTCGAGTCGGCCCGGATCCAGCCGCAGGAGAGCAATGGCCTCGTCCTATGCGGCATGGGGGGGTCCGCGATCGGGGGCGACCTCGCGCGGGCGGCGCTCGGCACCAGGACCACGCTTCCGTTCACGACAGTGCGCGACTACGGCCTCGAGCCCTGGACCTCGCCCGAGCGGACGGTCCTTTGCGCCAGCTATTCCGGCAATACCGAAGAGACTCTCGCCGCGTTCGAGGCTGCTGCGGCTGTTGGCGCGCGCCGGATCGTCGCGACCACGGGCGGCGCCCTCGGGGAGGCGGCGCGTGAGGTCGACGTGCCCGTCATACCGATCCCCGCTGCTCTCCAGCCGCGGGCTGCCGTGGGCTACATGTTCGTCGCCGCAGCCGAAGTTGCGGCACTCGCGGGCGCCGCACCGGTCATCCGGACCGAAGTTGACGGAGCGGTCGCTCATCTCACAGCGAGCCGCGATGCTCTCGTCGAGCGCGCGGGCGAGATCGCGAACGCTTTGGGCGACGCGTTCCCGGTGGTATACGGCGCTGACCTCACGACGGCCGTCGCGTACCGCTGGAAGACGCAGATCAACGAGAACGCGAAGATCCCGGCCTTCTCTCACGCCCTGCCCGAGATGGACCACAACGAGCTCGTCGGCTGGCATTCCGGCGGTGGCGGTGAGCGATTCGCCGCGATCTTCCTCGATGATCCGGACCAGCATCCGCGAGCCCGCCAGCGCTTTGAGCTCACCGCGAAGCTGATCGAGCCGACTGCGGCTCAGGTCATCGAGATCGAGACGGAGGGCGAGACCCGCACCGCTCGCATGCTCTGGTCGGTGATGCTGGGCGACCTCGTCTCGCTCGCGCTCGCCGCCAAGCGTGGAATCGACCCTTCGCCGGTCGAGGTCATCGAGAGGCTGAAGGACCAACTCGGGCGCCAGTAGCACCCGCGGTCGTTCCGCGCGGCGAGCCGCCAGCCTCGACGTAATCCAGGCGATCTCGTATTAACGGGGCGGTGTTGGGTCTTGCGGGACCTGAGGCGGAGCTGGCAACGAATGATCTTTGTGCTTTGTGCCTTACTGACTCTGGTCGGGCTTGTCTTCGCGCCCGGTCCGCCGACCGCCGCCGACCGCTCCCTGGAGTTCGGCGACTCTGCGCAGGGACGCGATCTGCATACGAGCCGCATCGGTCCCCGTGATGCCGAGCGCACTGTGCTTGTGGTCGGCTCGATCCATGGCGATGAGACGGAGGGGCACGAGATCGTCGAGCGCCTGCGTGACGAGAGCCCCGCTCGGGTGACGATCTGGCTGGTGCGAAGCGTGAACCCCGACGGCGTGGCCGGTGACACTCGAAAGAACGCGCATGGGGTGGACCTCAACAGGAACTTCCCGATCGATTGGCAGGCGAGCTCGGATTCATCGAGTGGTTACTACCCGGGTGGGAAGCCGTTGTCCGAGCCCGAGTCGCGAGCCGTGATACGCCTGACGAAGTGGATCGACCCCGACCTCGTGGTCTGGTACCACCAGCCGTGGAATCAGGTGCTCGGCTCATGCACAGGCCCCGACCGGGTGCAGCGCCGCTACGCCCAACTCACCGGCATGGAGTTCGCGTGTCGCGGCGGCGAGCTGCCCGGCACGGCGACGAAATGGCTGAACCGGAAGCCGGGCCGTAAGGCCTTCGTCGTCGAGCTGGCTGCGGGCGAGCTTTCCTCGTCCGCTGCCGCGAGGCACGCGCGTGCGGTCGTGAGCCTCGCCCACCGGACCGGTCGACGCTAGATGAGTGATTCGCCTCCTGGGCGGATTTTGTCGACCGGCCGGCAATCAGTCGTCGGCGCTGGGCCGCTGGCGCTCGCGCTTTCGCTCGCTGCGTTGACGCTTTTCGGTGAGGCGCCTCTCGCGCGCCGAGCGGCCCGGCCTCGTGGCGGTACGCGGGCGCCTACGGGCAAAGCCGGAGCGGATGCGTTCCGCCAAGCGCTCGAGTGCAAGGTCGCGGTTGCGAGCCTGCGAGCGGGCGTCCTGGGCAACGGCGGTGACCCGCTTGCCGAAGCGATGCGCGAGCCGTTCCTTCTGCTCGGCGCTCAGGGTCGCTGACCGCTCGATCTCGAACACGGCCTCGATCCGGGACGCGGTGACGTTGGCGTGCTGGCCGCCCGGCCCGGATGAACGGCTCGCGCGGAGCTCGATCTCTCTGAGCGGGATCGCGAGCTTCGGCGAGATCTCGAGGTTGTCGGCCACGCCCCCAAGGTAGATGATCACCCGTCAGAGGCGGGAAGCCAGATCCTCGTCTCCATCAGCCCCTCGAAGCCCCGCCAGACCAGGTTCATCAGCCGCAGGGCTGGGACCTCCTTCGGCTCCCCCGGATGGTCGAGCCACCATGAGGCGCTCGAGATCGTCGCCCCGGTGACGGCGTGAGCGAGCATCTCTGTCTGAGCGACCGCTTCAGGTGGCAGACCCGCCTCGGTTGCGGTGAGCGCGAAGAGGTCGGCGAGCAGATCCGCCATGGCGTCGCGGGCACGAACAGCCCCAGCCCCGAGGGTGCCGCCTGCCAGCCCGCCGCCGGGGTAGAGGAGCAGCCAGGCCTCACGGTGCTCCTCGACGAAGGCAAAAACCTCGAGGAGCCCAGCCCACATGCGCATGTCGGGTTCGAGACCGGGCACGTCGACAGCCTTCCTCACGTGCACGCGGAGGCGGTCGCCGGCGTCCTCGGCGGCGGCCGTGAGCAGTCCTTCCTTCGAGCCGAAGTACGAATACAGCATTGGCTTTGTGACACCGCACTCGCTTGCGATGTGATCCATCGAGGCGCCGTTGAACCCACTGCGCCCGAATTCCCGGGCCGCGACGGCCAGCATCTCGGGCTCGCGCACCAACCGGGGTACGCGCGCCCGCCCGGGCCCGCCTTGGCCGCGGGCTGGACCCACGGGGCGGCGGATCTCGCGCTCGGCGGCCTTGTCAGTAGACATTACTCATGGTAATGTAGCTCAAGCGATGGATGGGATCACCCGCAGACGGCTTCTCAAGGATGGCGCCGCCGTGGGCGCGGTGGCTGTTGCCGGCGTCTCGGCACGCCAGCTGACCGCGGTTGCGCGGCGCCGTCGGCGGGCTCCTACCGTGGCAATCCTCGGCGGCGGAGTGGGCGGGCTCTCCGCGGCGCACGAGCTGGTCGAGCGTGGGTTCGAGGTGACCGTCTACGAACGGCGCGCATTGGGCGGAAAGGCGCGCAGCACCTCGGTTCCCGGAACCGCGCGCGGCGCGCGGCGACCACTCCCAGGAGAGCACGGGATGAGACTTTTCCCCGGCTTCTATCAAAACCTGCCCAAGACGATGAGGCAGATTCCCGACGGAACGAACCCGAATGGAACCTTCGACAACCTTGTCGCCACCTCGCAGTTCGGCCTCTCACGCGATGGCGGCCGCGAGGACGTCCTTTTGCCGGTCACTGTCAACCCCGCCCCGTGGCGGCTTGAACAACTGCGTCCAGCCCTGATCGGAGGCTTCACGCAGGCCGGGGCGTTCGGGCCAGGTGAGGTCGAGCACTTCGTCGAGCGGCTCCTGGTCTTCATGACCAGCTGTGACGCGCGCCGCGAGCAGCAATGGGAGCCGACCGCATGGTGGGATTTCGTCGCCGCGGAGCGTTATTCAGAGGAGTACCGGCGGGTCTTGGTGAACTCGCTCACGCGCCAGCTCCTGGGGGCCAAGGCGAGCGCTGCGAGCACACGCACCTGCGGCCTTTTGTGGGAGGCCTTCCTGCTCAATATGACCGGGCGCAGCAGCCACGAGCCGTTCGACCGGGTGCTCGACGCTCCCACGAACGAAGCCTGGATCGACCCGTGGGTTATGCACCTTCGCTCCCGGGGCGTCCGCTTCCGGCTGGGTTGCCACGTCGAGCGCCTGGCCCTCGAAGGCGATCGGGTCGCAGCTGCCCGAGTCCTGGGACCGCGTGGGCGAGAATTGGTGCAGGCGGACTGGGTCGTCTGCGCCCTGCCCGTCGAGCGCGCCCGGCGCCTGTGGAGCGCCGCCGTGGAGCGCGCGGATCCCGCCCTGCGCCGGACTCGTCGCCTCGTCACCGACTGGATGAACGGGCTACAGGTCTACCTGCGCGAGCCGACCCCGATCCTGCACGGGCACGTCTTCTACCTCGACTCGCCCTGGGGGCTCTCATCGATCAGCCAGGCGCAGTTCTGGCGGGAACGGGACTTCGCCCGTGAATACGGCGACGGGACGGTGCGCGACTGCCTGTCGGTCGACATCGCGAACTTCGCGAAGCCCGGCATCCTCTACGGCAGACCAGCGCGAGAGCTCGGGCCGAAGCAGATCAAGCGCGAGGTGATGGCGCAGATCCGCGCCCACCTTGACGACACCGGCGAGCGGACGATTCCCCGGGAGGTTGTTCACTCGTGGGCCCTCGACCCCGGGCTCGTCTTTCCAAAGGGGGGTGGGCCTCGCAACGAGGATCCGCTCCTGATCAACACGCCGGGCTCGCTGCCGGATCGCCCAGGTGCCGCGAGCGCGATCCCAAACCTGCTGCTCGCGTCCGACTACGTGCGGGTGAGCGTGGACGTGGCATGCATGGAGGGCGCCAACGAAGCCGCCCGCCGCGCCGTCAACATCCTGCTCGACCGCGCGGGCTCAACCGCCGAGCGGTGTGCGGTCCACGAGCTCTTCCAGCCACCGGAGCTCGAGCCGCTGAAGGCCGTCGACGAACAGCTCTTTAACCAGGGGCTTCCGAATGCGCTCGACCGGGGATCAGGCTGAGGTGGTGGCCGCTACGCCGGCCGGAGCTGAGTTCGCCTAGTAGCGGTAGTGGTCCGACTTGTACGGGCCCTCGACCGGGACGCCGAGGTAGGCGGCCTGCTCGGCCGAGAGCTCGGTCAGGCTCACGCCGAGGGCGTCGAGGTGCAGGCGAGCGACCTTCTCGTCGAGGTGCTTCGGCAGGACATAGACCTGCTTTGCGTACTCGTCGTTCTTGGTGAAGAGCTCGATTTGGGCGATGGTCTGGTTCGTGAATGAGTTCGACATCACGAACGACGGGTGGCCCGTTGCGTTCCCCAGGTTGAGAAGACGCCCCTCGGACAGGACGATGATCGAGTGGCCGTCGGAGAAGGTCCACTCGTCGACCTGAGGCTTGACGACGATGCGCTCGGCGTCTGAGCGCTCGAGTCCCGCCATGTCGATCTCGTTGTCGAAATGGCCGATGTTGCCGACGATCGCCTGGTGCTTCATCCGCCCCATGTCATCAGCCGTGATCACGTCCTTGTTGCCGGTCGCCGTGATGAAGATGTCCGCCGTCTCGACTACTTCAGAGAGCGTGCGAACCTCGAAGCCCTCCATCGCCGCCTGAAGCGCGCAGATCGGGTCGATCTCGGTGATGATCACGCGGGCGCCCTGGCCGCGAAGCGACTCCGCACAACCCTTGCCGACGTCGCCGAAGCCGCAGATGACGGCGACCTTACCGCCGATCATGACGTCGGTGCCGCGGTTGATACCGTCGATCAGGGAGTGGCGGCAGCCGTAGAGGTTGTCGAACTTCGACTTGGTGACCGAGTCGTTGACGTTGATCGCGGGGAAGAGCAGCGTGTCGTCTCGGGCGAACTCGTACAGGCGGAGGACGCCGGTCGTGGTCTCCTCGGTAACGCCCATGATCCCGCGAGCCATGCGTGTGAAGCGGTCGGGGTCCTCGGTGAGTGAGCGCTGGAGCGTCTCGAGGATGATCCGAAACTCTTCGGAATCGGCGCCGGCGGGGTCCGGGACGGCGCCGGCAGCCTCGTACTCGACGCCCTTGTGGACGAGGAGAGTCGCGTCGCCACCGTCGTCGAGGATCATGTTCGGGCCATCCGAGTCCGGCCAGTTGAGCGCCTGCTCGGTGCACCACCAATATTCGGAGAGTGTCTCGCCCTTCCAGGCGAAAACGGGGATCCCGGCCGCGGCGATCGCGGCCGCGGCGTGGTCCTGGGTCGAGAAGATGTTGCAAGACGCCCAGCGGACGTCTGCGCCCAGCGCGGTGAGCGTTTCGATGAGGACCGCGGTTTGCACCGTCATATGGAGCGAGCCCGTGACGCGTGCGCCCTTGAGCGGCTGGGAGTCGGCGAATTCCTCGCGGGTGCGCATCAGGCCGGGCATCTCATGTTCGGCAAGGCTGATCTCCTTGCGGCCGAACTCGGCGAGGCTGATGTCGGCAACCTTGAAGTCTTGGGTGGCGGTTTCAGTGGCTGTGGTCATGCGGGTTAGGGTACCTGCGCCCACCGGGTTCTTGGGTAGCCTCCTGCGGCGATGAAGGCGATGGTCATGGCGGCAGGGCTGGGCACGCGCCTGCGCCCTCTTACCTACGAGGTTCCGAAGCCGATGGTCCCCGTGGCCAACCGCCCCATTATCGAGCTCATCCTGCGCTCGCTTGCCAAGTCGGGGGTCACCGATGTGGTCTCGAACCTTCACTGGTTCCCTGAGACGATCACGGATCGCCTCGGCGACGGCTCGGACCTGGGCGTGAGCCTCACCTTCTCCCTGGAGGAAGAGCTCCTTGGCACCGCGGGCGGCGTGCGGAACGTAAGCGATTACTTCGGCGACGAACCTTTTCTCGTGATGGCGGGCGACGCCCTCACCGACATCGACTTCCGCGCCCTGGCCGACGCGCATGCCGCCAACGACGGCCTCGCGACGCTGGCGATCAAACGGGTCACCGACACACGTGAGTACGGGGTGATCGTCACCGGATCGGACGGGCGCGTCCAGGGCTTCCAGGAAAAGCCCGATCCCGCTGAAGCCCTCTCCGACCAGGCGAACTGCATGATCTACGCGCTGAGCCCGGAGATCTTCGACCACTTCCCCGATATGA
>JALZIJ010000096.1 GCA_030860375.1 Actinomycetota bacterium
CATCTGGTAGGCCGTCAAGGCGGGTCGTGATCGCACGTGGGGACATGTCCTTGCCAGAGCCCCGCCCCGGCAAGATCCTCGTCAAGTTGACGAGAAAAGACGGCAGGCTCCTCAAGAAGCTGAGGACCCTACGGATGACCCTCAGGATTGCGCTCAGCGACCACACCGGCAGGCGGACGACCGTTTCGCGCGGCATGGTCCTCAGGCGCTGACTGCCCCCGCTTCGCGTCCCTGGTCGTCCTCCAACCTGGAGTCGGTCTGCCCGCGAGCGACCTCGATGAGGAGGTCCTCCACGGCTCGCGCGATCTGCGGCCAGCTGAACTCGCGAGCTCTCTCGGCTCCGGCACGGCCGAGCGCTTCCGCACGGTTGGTGTCGAGCATGAGATCGCCGATCGCATTCGCCACGGCGACGTGGTCCGTGGGGTCCACGAGGATGCCCGTATGGCCGTCGACTACGGCATCGAGCGCGCCCCCCTCCTTGCCGGCGACCACGGGCACGCCGTGGGCAGCCGCCTCGAGGTAGACGATTCCGAAGCCCTCCCCGCCCCCGCCGGGTGGAACCCGGCTCGGCATGGCGAACACCTGCGCACGGTCAAGCCAGGCGTCCCGCTCAGCGTCGCTCACCGAGCCGACGAACTGCACGTGGCGCTCCAAGCCGAACTCGTGGGCGAGCTGCTCATACTCCGGTCGCAGCGATCCATCCCCGACCACCACCCACTGCACCTCCGGCACGCGCGCCCGTACGAGGTCAATCGCCCGCAGCATCACATCATGACCCTTGTAGCGATCATTCATCCGCGCGATCGTCACGACGACGGGCCTCTGTGATCGTTCGCCGGCCAATACCTCGGGCAGATCGACTCCGGGCGGGATGCGGACGAGGCGGTGGGGAGTCGGGTGACAGGCAAGCGCCAGCTCCTCGGTGTGGTGACTCACCGCGACGGAAGCCCGGGCCTGCCCTAGCGCAAAGCGGGCCAAGCGTGGCCTTGCGGCGAGCTCATGGGCATGCAGGTACTGGACGAACGGCGTCTTTTGCAGGCGACCGATGGCCCACGCGGAGGGAGCGGTGATGATATGGGCGCTGAGGGTCACATGAGGCGGGAACTTCCGCGCCTCCAGCAACGCGGCACCGTTGAGCGCCGCCATCCCGCCACGGTGTCCGAGCGCCCACGGCGGCCTGATACGGCGGATGCCTACGGGCTCCGTCAAGTCAAATGACTCGGCTTGATGACCGACGGACGTGACGACCCGGGCCTCCACGCGGCGCCAGTGCTTGACCAGGCTGTGGACCACGAGCTGAATTCCGCCGTGCTGCGGCGGGTAGTACGGGCTTAGAACCAGGACGCGCACCGACCCGCTCTCATCCAACGGACGCGGGCCGCGGCTCGTGGATCTACGCAACATGGACTTGAGGGCGCGCGGGTGAATCGGTCGCCTGCTCCAGCACTTCGCGGTAGGAGGCGACCAGGGCGTCCACATGCCTATCGAGGGAGAATCGCCCAGCGGTGCGGCGGCCCTCCCGCCCGAGCCGCATCCGAAGGTCCGGCTGACCGAGCACGGATTCAGCCGCCTGGGCCCAGATCTCAGGGCGCCGTGGCGGCAGCAGGCAGCCGTTGCGCCCGTCCTCGATGACCTCCGAGGGGCCGCCGACCTCGGTGGCGAGCACGGGTGTGCCCATCGCCATCGCCTCGATCATGGACATTCCAAAGGGCTCTTCCCAGGAAGGAACGAGAAGGAGGTCGAACGCTCGCAACACCTCCGGCACGTCCTCGCGGTGGCCGAGGAACTCGACGGCGTCGCCGAGGCCAAGCTCGGCGACCCTCCGATGGAGCGAGCGAACGTAGGCCTCGTTGTCATAACGGCTCGCTTTGCTGACGAACTTGGCTTCGCCAACCAGGAAAAGGATGGCGTCCGGCCGAGCCCTGCGTACGCGGGCCAACGTTCGGAGCGCGGTGTCCTGATCCTTCCAGGGGGTCAGTTGCGCGACCACTCCGAGCACGGCTGCCGAGCCCTCGACCCCTAAACGCGCACGTGCCTGGGCGCGATCGACTTTCTCGGGATCGAACCGTTCGAGCTCGACGGGGGGGTAGACGATGCGGATCGGCGGGCCGTTGTGGGTTGGCCGGAGCGTTTTCGCGGTGTAGCGGGAGTTGGCGAGGACCATCGCCGCGCCCGCGTTGATCACGCGCCGGGTGAGCTCCGCGGCAGGGCCCGCCGGCAGGCAGTCGTGAACGGAGACCACGACCGGGGGGCCCCCGGCCCTCGCGGCCAGCGTGGCCACGAGGGCAGCCCGGGTGGAATTCGCGTGAATGAGGTCCGCGGCGAGCGACCGGGCCCGCCGGCGCACGATGCGGCTCGCGCCGGCCATCGCGGTCACCGCCCGGGGGGTGTGCCACGGATGCAGGCGAAGACTCCCCTCGATTTCGCGGATCGGCGCCACCGGAATGCCGATCGTGCGGGCTGCTTCGGCCAAGGGACCTTCGGGACAGACAAGCGACGTCTCCACCGTCGCCGGCAGCGCGGCAAGCGACCCCAGCAGGGAGAGCTCTGCCCCGCTCTGGCGGCTCGTGTGATTGACCGAGAGGATCCTCATCCGGGGGATCCTTGGTTCCAAGCAAGCGCATTACACCCTGGTGAGGTCATCGGCCGAGTCATCTCCCGCCTCTGGCACGTCGAGCCCACGCGGTTCTACACACTTCCGGGAGCACGCGCGCCGGATACCAGACCGCCCTCCAGTCGAGGCCCGTCGCCCGCCGGTAGAGCAAGAGCGCCGCAAAGAAGACGATCGTGTAGGAGACCGTTGTGACGACAGCCGCGGCGACGATACCGCCGCTGTCCAAGAAGAGGATGAGGCCCGCGAGCGTGATGACCACCCCGGCCGTCTCCGCCACGGTGGCGGTGAAGGGTCGATTCGCCGCGTAGAGGCCCGACGCCAGGACTCGAGCCCCGGCGTAGAGCACCGAGCCGGGAAGCAGCAGTCGGAGCGAAAGCACACTGTCGGTGAAGGCGCTTCCGTAGACCAGGGCCACGGCGATGTCCGCGAGGATTCCCACGGCGACCGCAAGCACCAACGCGACCAGCAGCGTGACGTGCAGCGACAGGATCACCGCCTCAGGCCCTCGATCGCCCAGACGGGCGGCCGCCGGAAGGACCAGCGGGTACAGGGCCCCGGCGAGCGTGACGATGATGAACGAGACGTTGCTGGCGACCGAGTAGAGCCCCACCTGCGACGCGGCCACGAACGCCGGGATGATGAACAAGTCGAGTCGCTGGTTCGCCAGACCCCCGATTCGCGTCCCGTGCGCGCGGGCGCCGTAGGAGACCGTCGACTTTCCGAGCGTCATGTCGGCGCGCCCTAACCCATGCCTGCGCAGCACCCTTGGGGCCGCCACCGCCAAGACAAGCGCGAGCGAGACGGCCCACACCGCCAGGGCGCTCTCGACCGACAGCCAGCCGACCGACCAGAGGACGATGTACGCGAGAGTGACTACCGCCGGCTGCGCCAACAGAAGCAAGTTGAAGAAGAGGAAGTCGTGGTCTCCCAGGACGACCCCTGAGAAGAACTCGAACAGCAGCACCAGGAC
>JALZIJ010000139.1 GCA_030860375.1 Actinomycetota bacterium
AGCGTGTAGAACTAGGTGGACCCCCAAAAAAAACAAAAAACAAACGGCTTGACAGTGAAGACCGAGGTTGGGAAGGTCGCCTGGCCGACGTGCTCGAAGACGATGTCGGGCGCGTCGCCGAGGATGCCCTTGACCTTCTTGGCAAAGGCGCGACTGACGCCGAAGCGCTCCTTCTCCTCTTCTTTCGACTCGCCGCCCTTTCGCATCATGCCCGAGAACTCGTTGCGGTCGATGTAGTCGACGGCGCCGAGTGACTTGACGAGCTCGCCCTTCTCTGCGGAGCTCACGACGCCGACGGCGTTCGCGCCGGCCGCCTTGGCGAGCTGGACGGCGAAGACGCCGAGACCGCCGGCTGCGCCCCAGATCAGGACGTTGTGGCCCGCCTGGATGTTGCAACGGTTCAAGAGCATCCGGTAGGCCGTGAAATAGGTGAGTCCGTAGGCCGAGGAGTCGACCCACGAGAGGTTCTTCGGCTTGGGTAGAAGCTGCTGGGCCTGCACCTTCGTAAACTGCGCGAACGAGCCCCAGGTCGTCTCGTATCCCCAGATCTTCTGGCTGGGGGCCGCCATCGGGTCGAGGCCGTGGACCTCGACGTCCTCGTAGGAGGCCTGGTTGCAGTGGACGACGACCTCGTCGCCCGGCTTCCAGTTCGTGACTCCGGCGCCGACCTTCCAGACGACTCCGGAAGCGTCGGAGCCGCCGATGTGGTGGCCGAACTCGGGGTGGTCGCCGTAGCCGAAGACCGAGACGGGCTTGCCGAGCGACGCCCAGACGTTGTTGAAGTTGACGCCCGCGGCCATGACCCGGACGATGACCTCGAACGCACCGGGCTCGGGGACCTCGATCTCCTCGATCTGGAAGGCGTCCTTCGGCTCGCCCTCGCGCTCCTGGCGGATCACCCAGGCTGCCATCGTCTCCGGCAGCGTGCCGGGCTCGACATCGAGCTTCGAGACTTCAGCTACATCAACGGCCATAGGTGTTCTGCTCCTGATTCGAAGGGGAAGGGCCGCGGAAGCGTATCGGCCGACCGTTCCAACCGGAGTGGTTGCTGATTGCCGCGAATATCGCGGCTTTTCGCAACCACTACGCAATCTGGCGCCCCGTGTCAGGTTTGCGTCCGAGACCGCGACTACCTTCGAGAATCCACCAGGCGAGCCCCCGGAGGGGAAGCGAGCACGAACTTTGGAAGCATCGACGAAACCACAACTTCAATTCGGCGAGGAGCCCGACGGCACCGTCCGCGCGCTCGGCGACCGCATCGTCATCGAGGGCCTGACCGTGGACGACGAGCGCGCCGCGCAACTCGTCCGCGAGCGCGCCCAGGCAGGTACGCCCGGCGCCAGCACGGTACGCGACGCGATCGTCATAGGCGCCCGAGTTCTCGACCGCGAGTCGACAGGCGCCGAGGTCGACCTCGTCAAGAACGAACTGCGCTCCCAGCTCGGCGACCTCGGAGCGGAGCTCGAAGAGACGCTCGAGACGCGTGCTGTGCAGATGGCCGAGATGCTCACGATCGCATTCGGCGCCGAGCGCAACGACTCGGTACAGGCGCAGATCCGCGAAATCGTCAGCTCGCAGGCAACCCATCAACGAGAGGCGCTTCACAAGACCCTGACGGCAGAGGATGGGTCGAATCCGCTGATCGCGGTGCAGGAGCGCATCGGGAAAGCGATGCTCGCCGCCGAAGAGCGAAACCGCGCTGAGGTCGAACGTCTGCGCGAGTCGCATTCAAAGGAAACCCGCGCCCTGCTGGGTCAGATCGGTGAAGTCCGCAAGGAGCTTGCGCAGGTGTTGGAGCGCGACGACGCGGATGTGAGAGTCGCCGCAGAGGCCGAGCGAGGAACAGCCAAAGGCCGGACCTTCGAGGAGATGACCAACGGATTCCTCGAAGAGATCGCCGGCGCACATTCAGACGCGGCCCGCCACACGGGCGAGGTATCCAATGAGTCTGGAGCGAAGAAGGGCGACACCGTCGTCGAAATCGGCGCGGCCGTCGGCCCGGCACTCGCCACGATCGTATTCGAGGCCAAGAACAAGAAGCTTTCCAAGAACGATGCCTGGACGGAGCTCGGCGCGTGCATCCGCGAACGCGATGCGGCCTATGCGGTACTGGTCGTCGCGGGCGATGACAAGGTGCCGTCGGGCCTGGAAGAGATGACCGAGTATCAGGGCAACAAGATGATCGCCGTCCTCGATCGCGAGGACCCCGATCCGCTCGCGCTTCGCCTGGTTTACCGCTACGTACGCGCTCGGGTCCTCGCAGCCAGTGCAGCCGGGCTCGAGGTGGACGCCTCCGGCGTTCGCGACGCCGCCGAGGAGGCCTGCGCCTCCCTGAAGCGCGTCAACCGCATCCGCAAGTCCCTCACCGGCGTGACGAACAGCGCAGACGCCGCACGCGAAGAACTGGATGCGATGGTCGGAGACGTCGAGGACTGCCTGACGCGCATCGAGTCGCTCGTGGCGGCAGCCGCCGACGAGCCGGCAGCCTAGCTACGGAAGCAGCAGGTCGTTCTGGGACGACTCGCCGGGCGGTCCGACGGTCAGGCCCGCGGGTGTGATCACCGATTCGGAGCTGCCCGTGGAGACCCTGTAATCGCCCTCTTCGAGGGCTGTCTTGATCGAGCCAGTGCCTCGCGGGGGGATCTCGCCCGAGGAGACGTCGGTCGGGCCTGAGATCACCAGCTCGGTGGGTTCCTCGGTCTGATTCGAGATCGTGATGACGACCAGCCCCGCGTCCGGATTGCTGGGCGCGATCGACACACTGTCCTTGTCGATCGCGGCCGTCACCTCTACCGGACTGGGTGCGCGCGGGTCGTTCTCAAAGTCCTCTTCACCGCAGCCAGAGACGCCCACGATCATGGCGCAGCCGACGGCGGCAACAATTGCGCGGGAACCTCCAAGGAACTGGACTGCCTCCCGGAACCTCATCTCCGCCCAGAACCCTATTCGACGCATAGGTCGCCTGTCACGCGGGGTCCGGGTTCCCCTCGTTGCGAAAGGGCAGATCGACCACCTTGGCGTCGACCCCTCCCTCTATGGAGACGTCGCTTCCCGGCTCTGCCTCGCGTCTCAGGATCGCCAACGCAATCGGGCCGAAGCCGGGGGAGAGGACCGCCGTCCCGACCCGCCCCAGCTCACGCTCGCCAAGCGTGACGGCGGCGCCCGGCTCGCAGGGTCCGCTCAACTCGAGACCTCTCAGGTGGCGGTTCGGCTTGCCCTTGTAGTGAAGGCGCGCCACGGTTTCCTGCCCGATATAGCACCCCTTCGTAAAGCTCACGGCGCGCTCGTTGATGCCCGCCTCTTGGGGAATCGTCTCGGCCGTCATCTCATTCCCGTAGCGCGGGCGTCCGGCCTCGACGCGCAGGATCTCCATCGCGTCTTCGGTCACCATGGCCACGCCACGCGAGGTGATCGCTTCCAGGGCTCGGTCGCGGTCGGCGCGGGCCATCACCAGATCCAGCCCAAGGTTGGTGCGGATCGCGCGCACCTCCACCCCTTCCACCTCTGCCTCGGCGTGATCGTTCTCGCGCCCGAGCGGAGGGAGCCCTGTCAGCTCGGAGGTGGCCGGGCCGACGATCGAGATCAGCGCCGGCGCGTCGTCTTCGTCTACGGCGACGTCGCGACCCACGGCGTACATCGTGAGATGGCGAAGGACCGCCGCCAGGGTCTCAGCCTCCACGTCGATCAGCAAGCCGTCGGCAGTGCGCAGGACGCGCATGTCGGCCTGCATGCGGCCCTTGCGGTCGAGGAGAGCCGAGTAGGCGCCCTGCCCCGGCTCGAGCGACTCGACGTCGTTGGTCACCTGGCCTTGGAGGTACTCGGCCGCATCCGCGCCGCCGACCGTGAGGTAGCCACGCGCGCGAACTGCGGCGCCGGCCTCCTCGCGAAGCGCCCGGTACTGGCCGTCGATCTCTACCTCATTTGCAACGCTCACTGCACGGATTCTAGGTCCCCTTTCGAAACGAGAGTTTGATTTGTTAAACTTTAATTTGTGGGTGACCCAAAGAATGACAACGAACGCACGCTGAAGCTCAGCCGCCGCAAGCTCCTCGCCGGAACCCTGGCGTCGGCGCCGGCGCTCGCGGCTCTCCACGAGGTCGTCCCGCATCAGGGAGTCCATACCGCCCTGGGTGGCTCTCAGCATCCGGACGCGATGGCTTCGGCAGGGCACGGCGCGTCGCCTGCGTCCGCCAAAACGCCGGCGTCAGGTGTCACGCATGCTCATCTCAACGGCCTCGGCACCGCCGGAGCCACCTTTCGAGACGACGCCACCGTCGACCACAAGGCAAACGGCTTCAACCCGACCGACATTCTTCGCGACTTCGATTACGGCAAGACGACGCGGCTCGCGAGTGGGCGAATTCTTCGCGAGTGGACGCTGATTGCGGCCGA
>JALZIJ010000152.1 GCA_030860375.1 Actinomycetota bacterium
GAGCAGTTCGGAGCGCAACGGAGAGCAACAGGCAGAACCAGGCGGGCACAGGGCATCCGAGCGCTGCGCAATTGGCTCAGCTCATAATCCGTCGGTCGGTGGTTCGAGTCCACCCCGGCCCACTCCCCAGCACCTGGATTCGCTCCACGGGCGCATGGACCACTAGTGGCACACGCTACGATTAGGTTGCCCGCTGGGATCTGTCGCTTCTTCTTCCCGCCGAGTGCCACTTCTGAGGGAGCGAGATACGGAGACTCACTTGCCTGACCCGCTGCAGGTGCCGGAGCCCCAGGACATGTCGACGACGCTCGGCGCCTCACTCAACTCCGTCTGGAATCGCTACGCGGCGGATACCGCGCCGCCGGAATCATCCGTAGAGCTGGATGTCGGGGTCGTGCGGTGGTCCGTTCCAAAGGCTTCCGCTGACGAGCTGAAGGAAGGCATCGCAAGCCGGGACGGGCAAGACGGAACCCCGGTTCGGACGATGGCATCGTTTCAGCGCGAGACCTCGGCCGTCGTGGCAAAGGCCATGCATCGCAAGATCACGGCCCGCTTCACGAAGAAGATTAAGGACGACGTTTCGACCGAGGTCTTCATCCTCGAGAACATTCCGCGCAAGAACTGATCGAGCGTCTCCAGAGCGTCTCCAGCCCGCGTCGCGAGGCAGATCCCGCGCGAGAGATGGGTTGTGCGCGTTGTATGCCACTAACCCAACTCTCGCAAGAGCGTCTGCTCATCGCAGCCGCCTCATCACGGGCTCGGCGCGGTAGTACGCGGCCTGTACCCCCGGGCCGATCAGGAGCGCAAAGGCGAGCGTGCCGATCCCGATCGTGCCGCCGAGGGCATAGCCGCTAGCGAGAGCGGCGAGCTCGATCAGCGTTCTCACGACACGAAGCGATCGGCCGGTGCGGGCGTGGAGCCCGGTCATGAGGCCATCGCGCGGACCAGGCCCAAGTCGGGCACCGAGGTAGATGCCGCCGCCGATCGCCACCAGCCCGATCCCGCCGCCGAGGAGGAGCCATCGCACGGCGTCCGATGGGTCGGCCGGGAGAGGCTCCACCATCACGCCGAGAGCTAACCCGACCACAATTGCGTTGAGCACCGTGCCGAGGCCAAGCGTCTGGCGCAACGGAATCCAAGCGCACATGACCACGAAGGAGATCGCGACTGTCGCTGCGCCGATGCCGAGCGCCGAGTTCTCGGCGACACCCTCTGCGAGGACGGTCCACGGGGAGTTGCCAAGCCCGGCGGCGACGATGCACGCTTCACCCGTGCCGAACAGCCACAGGCCCGCGAGAAGGACCGAGAGGCGAACCGGGCCGGGGCGCCAGAGGTGCACGGGAAACATCCCGCGACGCTAGCCGCAAGATCCCGGCGCACAGGTCGCTCAAACGCGAAGTGTGCAGCACGCGATAATCGCCCGATGCCTCCCTCGGAATGGAAGAGCCACGAGCAGGTGGAGCATTACCTCGGTCTGGCCGATCAGGTCCCGCATCGCACCGAGGCCGAGAGCGTCCTGCTCGACCTCATCCCCCTCGCCGCAGGGCGCGTGCTCGACCTGGGGACGGGCGACGGGCGTCTCCTTCGCCTGCTTCGCGCCGACCGGCCCGCAATGCGCGGGATCGCGCTCGACTTCTCAGAGGCCATGCTCGCCCTCGCTCGCGCCACCTTCGCGGGCGACGAGGGGATCGAGGTGCTCGAGCACGACATGGCCGAGCCACTGCCGGAGCTCGGCACCTTCGATGCAGTTGTCTCGTCGTTCGCGATCCACCATCTCGAGCACGAGCGGAAACGGACGCTCTACGCCGAGATCTTCGAGCTCCTCACGCCCGACGGCCCCTTCGTCAACCTGGAACACGTCGCATCTCCGACGCAAAGGCTTCACCTGGCGTTCTTCGATGCGATCGGCGAAGCGATCGAAAACGAGGATCCATCGGACCGCACGATCGATGTCGAGTCGCAGCTCGGGTGGCTCAGCGATGCCGGATTCGCCGACGTCGACTGCCTATGGAAGTGGCGAGAGATGGCGCTTCTCGCCGCGATCAAGCCCGCCTAGCCGCTAACGCCCGCGGCGCATGTCACGTCGGCGCCGGCCCGCCTTGGTCTGCCCGCGCGCCGCGAGCTTTCCCGGTCGCGTCTCGAAGGCGCTCACCTTTCTCAACTGGCGAAGCTCGAGCATCGGCCCGTCTTCGGCGCATGGGCGATGCCAATGCTGGTGCTCGGTGCCTCCGATCCGCCCGATGCGTTGGACGATCACATGCTCCATCCCGATCTCGACCGCCTTGCCGCAGCCGGGGCAGCGGTAGAGCTTTTGGGAGATCGAGCGGATGAGCCAAGCCTCGTCGCCATCGGCGGTGAGGCCGCGAAGGCTTGTGCGCGAATCGGGAAGGCCGTCGAAGTCGTACATGCAAATAGCGCGATGCCGTCGGCGCCGCGAGAAGCTGGTGGCGTTTGGGTATCAAGCCTGACAGGGTTAGGCTCCGCGGGGTGGAGGAGCCGCCCCGCACAAACCGCACCGGC
Source organism: Actinomycetota bacterium (assembly GCA_030860375.1). Lineage (GTDB taxonomy): Bacteria > Actinomycetota > Thermoleophilia > Solirubrobacterales > 70-9 > JALZKA01. Next base: position 2,521 of record JALZIJ010000152.1, read on the forward strand.
CTAGCTGCCGGGATCCTCGCGGCGGTCGTTCTTGTCGCGGTGCTCGCCATCGCGCTCGACCTTGGGCCGTTTGCCGACGATGAGCTGAGCTCTGCCGAGTTTCTCTCCCAGGGCGACGAGATCTGCGCGCAGGCCCACGACGAATTTCTCGAGATCCAGGCCTCGACGCCGCGCACCGCTGACGACGCCGCTTCGCAGGTCGAAGCGCTGATCGAGGTTGCCGAGGAGGAGGGGGCGGGGCTCTCAGATCTCGACCCACCAGCGTCGCTCGACGAGAGCGTGGCGGATTACCTCGCCGACCGCGACAAGGGCATCGAGATCCTCCGCGACGGCCTCGAGGCGGCGCGCGCCGACGATGCCGAGGCCTACGAGGAAGCGCAGGCTGGACTGGCGTCCGAGCAAAAAAGGCGTCAGAACACGGCGCAGAAGCTCGGTTTCAACCAGTGCTCGAAGCCGCTCGTGGAGGACTCAGAGCTTGAGCGCCAGGCACAGCCGCCGTCCGCCGGATAGCACCTGGTTCAGCTCCGCGCCGCTAGCCAGGCAAAGCCCGCTGCCATCGCGGCGTTCGCGACTCCGGCGAGCATGAGGCCCTCTCGAGCCCCCGGTCGGCTGACGGCCGGCGAGCGCGACCAAACGACGTCGGTGGCGAGCTCCGTTCCGCGAAGCCAGGCAAGCGCCCACCAATCCTGCGGTTTCCCACGCCGCTTGGCAACGGCGTGGGCGGCGGCGAAAGTGAGCCAGATCGGCCCGCACCGGCGAAAGAGATGCTCGCCGTCCTCGGACGGCGCATCATGGCCGATCACCGCCAGGGTCGCGCGCGGCGCCAAGAGGGCACCGGTCCCCAGAGCGAGATCGAACGCGATCATGTTTCGGTTGACGGTGCGGAGCGCTTCCTCGAGATCCATGCTGCGATCCAACCACATGAGCGCTTCAGGAGGTTGTCTCGCTGATTCGTGGCCGCTCGCGGAAGGGAAACCTCGAAGGGGGGCGAATCAACCCGCCGTGAGCAAGACTGCGACGAAGACGCGCCCGGCCTCCACTTCAGCCAGCGTTGCCACGCGTGGCAACGGCTCGGGGAAACGGAAGCAAACTCCGAAGGAGGCAAAGACCCTCTCTGCCTTCATCACCGAGCGCTTCGACGAGTTCTCGCGCTCGCAGAAGGACGTGGCCCGCTACATCGTCGATCACCTCGACGAGGCCGCCTTCCAGACCGCCGAAGAGCTCGCCCGCCGCGCCTCGACCTCTTCGTCCACGGTCGTCCGTTTCTCTCAAGCGCTTGGCTTCGAGGGCTACCCCGAGCTTCAGCAGGCCGCGATCGAGGAGTACCGGACGCGCCCGACCGAGGGTGGGACCAAGGAAAAGTCCTCTCTTTTCGACTTTGACCACTCTGAGTTCGAGGCATCGCTCGCAGCCGACCACGGCGACCTCGAGGACACGGTCCGAAACCTGACCTCTGAGCAGATCGAGTCGTGCGTGGAAGCTCTTGCCGGAGCCAACCGCGTGATGATCGTCGGAATGGACCAGCTCGCCTTCTTTGCGAGCTACCTCCGCCACCTCCTCGCGCTTCTCGACATCCGTGCGGAGGTTGTAGCCAGCCCCCGTCAGGAGTCGATCACCCGTCTCAGCCGCTTGGAAGAGGGCGCTCTCGTCATCGCCTTCTCCGCCGGTCGTGCCCACCCCATTGTCGTCCGCGCCATGAAGCTCGCCAAGCATCGTCAGGCGACGACCCTCGCGATCACGGACGCGACACTGTCCGAGGTAGGAGAGCACTCCGACCTCACCCTCTACTTCTCGTCGAACAGCCCTTCCTTCATCCAGTCGAACACGTCTCTCTTGGCGCTGGTCCAGGCCCTTGCCTACGGGGTCTACTCCCGTGATAAGGGCGCGTATAAGGACCGGATCCGGGCCTTCAAGATCAAGTGAGCGCGGCTCGCGGCCGCCTGACCGAGTAGAGCGAACGTCGCTCACCTACCCGCGTCGCGCAGAAGCTCCATCGCCCGGATCTCCGCTGCCCGGTCGGACGATGGTTTCGAAGCTCGGTCGATGTTCGAGAACGCCCCATGCGCATGAAGCGCTCAATCTGTTGAGGTAGCTGGACGGAGCAGTGAGGGTCGCTCCCATCCACACGGCTCGATCGTCGTCGAGGACCGGCGGCAGCGCATAGACGCCCTCCTCGAGCCGGACGATGCGTCCGATCTTAAGCCGATGTTGAATCGCCTTCTCATTTAAGCCGAGCTCCTCGACCTGAGCCCGCGAAAACCGGTTGTACCGGCGTGCAGCCCAGAGCATGAAGCCGAACGTCGCTCACCTACCCCCATAGGGTTTACTCAGCGACGTTCGCCCCCTCGTAGGTCCATTCGCGTGCGTTTGGTCACCTCGGAGCGTTGGCTTCCGTATCCTCAGCCGGGATGACTGAGCGCGCCACATTCCGGGTCAAGCGAGGCTTGGCGGAGATGCTCAAGGGCGGTGTGATCATGGACGTGGTCACCCCCGAGGAGGCCCGCCTCGCCGAGGACGCCGGTGCCGTAGCCGTAATGGCGCTCGAACGGGTGCCGGCGGACATCCGTCGCGATGGGGGGGTCGCCCGCATGTCGGATCCAGCGATGATCAAGGGCATCCAGGCCGCCGTCAGCATCCCCGTCATGGCCAAGGCACGGATCGGCCACTTCGCCGAGGCACAGGTGCTGGAAGCGCTCGAAGTCGACTACATCGACGAGTCAGAAGTCTTGACGCCCGCGGATGAGGCCCACCACATCGAAAAGCAGGCGTTCGAGATTCCGTTTGTCTGCGGCGCTACCAATCTGGGCGAGGCACTTCGCCGGATCGCCGAGGGCGCGGCGATGATCCGCTCGAAGGGCGAGGCCGGAACCGGGAACATCGTTGAGGCGGTCCGCCACCTGCGCGGGATCGTCGACGGCATCCGCAAGCTCCAGTCGCTCAACTCATCCGAGCTTCCTTCCGCAGCCAAGGAGCTCCAGGCACCGCTCGACCTGGTGGCCGAGGTGGCTGAGGCCGGCTGGCTCCCCGTGCCCCTCTTCTGCGCGGGCGGCATTGCAACGCCTGCCGACGCGTCCCTCACGATGCAGCTGGGCGCAGAGGGCAACTTCGTCGGGTCGGGAATTTTCAAGTCGTCCGACCCGGAGCGCCGCGCCCGCGCAATCGTCGAGGCGACCACGCACGCCGCTGACCCCGCCCGCGTTGCCGCGGCCTCGATGGACCTCGGCGAGCCGATGCGTGGCGACGACATCGCAGAGCTCGCGGCTCAGGGCGAGTTGCTCCAACACCGCGGGATCTAGTTGGCTCGGGGTCCGCTCGTGCCGCCGACCGGCGAGACGAGAGGCCTACGCGTCGGCGTCCTCGCAAGTCAGGGCGGCTTCGCCGCGCACGTCCGGATGCTTCGCGAGCTCGGCGCTGACGCTCGCGAGGTCAGAACAGCGGAGGAGATCCCAGGGCTGGGCGCGCTCGTCATTCCCGGAGGCGAGTCAACGACGATCGCCAAGGCCATCGAGCGCGACGGCCTCGCAGATCCGATTCGAGCTCACCACGCCGCGGGGCGGCCGATACTCGGAACCTGCGCGGGGATGATTCTCTGCGATCGCGATCATCTGCAGCTCCTCGACGCGACCTGTCGGCGTAATGCTTTCGGCCGCCAGCTCGCAAGCTTCGAGAAGGATCTCGTGATCGAGGGGCTCGGGCCGGAGCCGCTCCGCGCAGTCTTCATCCGGGCGCCGTGGGCAGAAGAGCACGGCCAGGCAGTCGAAGTGTTGGCGAGGGTGGATGGGCATCCGGTCGTCGTCCGCGAGGGCCCGGTCCTCGCCTGCGCCTTTCATCCTGAGCTCACCGAGGATCTCCGTCTTCATGCGTTT
>JALZIJ010000155.1 GCA_030860375.1 Actinomycetota bacterium
TTTTCGTCGCGCTTCATGAATCCTCGCAAAGGAAGAGCCCGCACGAATGGCGGGCTCGGGGAAACGGATCCTCGGGCGCCACCTGCACTGGGGTTACGGAAGCGAATCCTGCCAGTGGTCTTCGGAGGGCTTGTTTTGGGCGGCGGAGTGTAGCCACCCGCCGACTTGCCACTCCCGGAAGTGGCATAGCCGGAAGCGAGTCGATCGTGGTAATAGTGGGTACTATTACCACTATGCCCTTCCTCGTAGCGAGACCCGGCGATAGATGGGAGCTTCGCGAGTCTCACACCACACCGAACGGCCCGCGGAGTCGAACGCTTGCCACCTTCCGAGAGCTCGACGCAGCGACCGCGGAACAGGCCGCCGAGCGCTCTTCCCTGCCAACGAGTGCCAAAGAGATCCGTGCACTCTGCCGCCGGGCCGGAGCGCCTGTCGCTCCGCTGCCGGCGGACCGGGCAGCGGCCACGCTTTTGAGGGAGCTCTCGGAAGAGCGACGACCCTCCTCCGGCCTCGAGCAAGCATTGAAGAAGGCCCTCGCAGGGCAGGAGCCCTCGGATGCTGAGTTGGCTGCGGCGCAGTGGGCCGGAAGGTCGGCAAAGGAGCGCGGCCTGGCGCTGCATGAGCTCTTGCTCTTGGCGGATCGCATTCCCGCGAAGGGTCGCGGAGAGTTGGCGTTTCCGCCCCTGAGGAGCGCATCCGGGTGACGGGAAGCGATCTTTCGCTCCCTGAGAAGGTGCTCGCGCTCGACGCGGCGCTGGACGGGGGGCGAATCCGCCACGCGTTCGGGGGCGCGCTCGCTCTTGCCTACTACGCGGAGCCGCGGGCAACTATCGACGTCGACGTCAACGTCTTCGTTCCCCCCGAGCGGCATGCGGACGTCGCGTCGGCTCTCGAACCGCTCGGCGTCTGCCCGCCGATTGAGGCCGACGCTCGCGTGATGCGCGACGGTCAGGACCGCTGGATGTGGGACTCGACGCCCGTGGACCTCTTCTTCTCAAACGATCCGATCCATGACGCTATGGAGGCCTCTGTGCGCACCGTCCCATTCGGTGACCAGCGGATTCCCATCCTCTCGCCGGAGCATCTTCTTCTGTGCAAGGTCGCCTTCGACCGGCCGAAGGACTGGCTCGACATCGAGCAGATGGCCCTGCTGGCAGGCCATCTCGACCGGGGCGAGATTGACGAATGGATGGACCGGCTCATCGATGCGCGAGATCCGCGGCGGGCCCGACTGGAGGAACTGCTCGGTTCGGGCTAGGCGCGCCCACGATTCGCGAGTACCTTCTCTGGATGGGCAGGTTCGCGGCACTCTTCCTCATGCTGCTCGTGGTGTGGGCTTTCCCGGCATCTGCGCGCGGCGAACCGGCAGAGTTGGAGATCTCAGCGGGCGCCGGCGAGACGCTGGTGGTCGATCGTGAGCCCTTCCGTCTGAGCCTTGTCGATCGCGGGGGCGAGAGCACGGTCGCCACCGTGCCTGGTCTCGAAGGCCCGCCAGTCAGGGTGCCTGGGCTCGACGGGCCCCTGCCGGTTGAGCCACTCGGCCCACTCGGCGGCTTTCCGGCGATGGCTTTCGTAGTGGGCGTCGCGCCCAGCGCTACCTTTCCCGCGAGCTTTTTCCAGGGCAATCGCCTCTTCGGCGGGGAAGTGGGTGTCCTCGTATCGCTGGTCGAGGTTGTCGGCTCAAAACACACCCGCCGGGGACTTCGGCTCGATGTTCGGACCGACGCACCGAGCCTCGGTCCCGCTGAGCTTGAGATACGCCGGCTTCGTGGCGGCGGGGTCCGAGCTCACCTTGAGCCTCCGGAGGGCCTCAGCCCGATCGGCACTCAATTCACGCTCGACTCTCCCGGCGATGAAGGCCTCTACGGCCTGGGCGCCCGGAAAGACACGTTCGACCAACGGGGACTTCTGAGAAACGTCTGGACCGAGCAGCAGAACGCGACCTCGGCGGACGGCCAGGTGATCACGGGGACCGATCCGACCCGGACGACCGGCCCCGAGTACACATTTCCCAACGGGGCCCAGGCGGCCTACTACGTCCAGGCTGCCCTGCACGGAAGCCGCGGCT
>JALZIJ010000169.1 GCA_030860375.1 Actinomycetota bacterium
CGAGGACGCCTCTCCTCGCCTCCCCTTTCCGTCCGGCTCCGGGTGGACCATCGACGGTCCTTCCCATCGATCTCAGCCCGAAAGAGGAGCCAGCATGTCGGTCAACGTCACGCCCCAGGAGACCCGCCACGGAGTGGAGGTCAGGCGGCGGCTGACGCGGTCCGGCGAGCATCCCTTCGACGCCGTAGAGTGGGAGATCCGCGACGCCGTCATCGGCGACCCCGCCGCGCCGGCCTTCGAGCAGCGCGGGGTCGAGTTCCCCGTGTCCTGGTCGCAGAACGCGACCAACATCGTCGCCCAGAAGTACTTCCGCGGACGCCTGGACTCGCCCGAGCGCGAGCGCTCTGTGAAGCAGATCGTGGGCCGCGTGGCGGGAACCATCGCCGCCTGGGGGCGCTCGGGTGAGTACTTCGCGACCGACGAGGACGCCCAGGCCTTCGAGGACGAGCTCACCCACATCCTGCTCCACCAGCAGGCGGCGTTCAACTCTCCGGTCTGGTTCAACGTGGGCTTCGAGGAGCAGCCTCAATGTTCAGCTTGCTTCATCCTCAGCGTCGAGGACACGATGGAGTCGATCCTCGCCTGGAACACCAAGGAGGGCCAGATCTTCCGTGGGGGCTCGGGCTCGGGGATCAACCTCTCGAACATCCGCGGCTCGACCGAGCAGCTGAGCAAGGGCGGCACGGCCAGCGGCCCGGTGTCCTTCATGCGCGGCGCGGACGCCTGGGCGGGCACGATCAAGTCGGGCGGAAAAACGAGAAGGGCGGCCAAGATGGTCGTCCTCGACGTCGACCACCCCGACATCGAGCACTTCGTCTGGTGCAAGGCGCAGGAGGAGCAGAAGGCGCTCGCGCTGCGCGACGCCGGCTTCGACATGTCGATCGACGGCGAGGGCTTCGCCTCGATCCAGTACCAGAACGCCAACAACTCGGTCCGCGTGACCGACGAGTTCATGGAGCGCGCCGAACGCGGAGAGCAGTGGGAGCTCACCGCCCGCCAGGACGGCTCGGTCCAGAAGACCCTCGACGCCAAGGACCTGCTGCGCCAGATCGCCGACGCCGCCTGGCGCTGCGCCGATCCGGGCGTCCAGTACGACACCACGATCAACGACTGGCACACGTGCCCGGTGTCGGGACGGATTAACGCGTCTAATCCGTGCTTCCCGGCGGATGCCCGCGTGCACACCACCCTCGGGCTCCTGCCCTTCGGTGAACTGTACGAGCGTGCGCAGACGGGAGAGGACTTCCGCGTCTATACGCACCGCGCAACGGCCGACCAGCCGGGTTCCGGCGTGGTGGCCACGTCACCACTCGCCGTCATGCGCAACGCCGTCAAGCCGATCGTGCGACTCCGGTTCGCGAACGGTCAAGACCTGCGCTGCACTGCGAACCACCGACTGTGGACGCTCAACCGCGGCTACGTCGCAGCTGAGGATCTGACCACCGATGACAGCGTGCTGCTGAATGACAGCCCGACTCCCTCGGAGGACGCAGCTTGGGAGCTGCCGGTCAAGGTCGAGGCGCTCGCCAAGTCCTGCTCCCGGGGCGGCTCGGTCGCCTATCAAGAGCTGCCGGAGACCTGGAGCGAGGGCCTTGGGGAGCTCACCGGCCATCTGGTCGGCGACGGTTGTCTCACCGAGAGCAGCACTGTGTGGGTCTACGGCGGAGATGACGTCGACGAAGGTGTCGCAGACTCCCACGAGGGGATGCTTCGCGAGCTGGTCGGCGGAGTCTCGCGCCAGGAGATGGGCAATGGCACGCTGCAGCTCCGCGCCGGCAGCGAGGCCGTGCGCGAGTTCTTCCGCGGCCTCGGCATCACCTCGGCGCGCGCTCACGAGAAGCGTGTCCCCCAGGCGATCTTCACGGCTCCCGTCGAGGTTCAGGCCGCCTTCCTGCGCGGTCTCTTCGGAGCGGACGGATGCATACACCGTTCGAGCGGGGACAAGGCTTTCCGCTATGCCGGGCTCGGCAGCCGAAGCGAGGCGCTGCTGAAGGACGTCCAGCGACTGCTCAACGCGTTCGGGATCCGGGGTCGCACGTACCGGGTCGGCGGCGGGCAGTCGGCGTTCGCCTACACCCGCAAGGACGGCACGACAGTCGACTACGAGAGCCGCCAAGGGTTCGATCTCCGGATCACGGGCACCGACCTCGAGCGCTTCGCGGAGGCGATCGGCTTCTCGGTCCCGTGGAAGCAGCGGGTTCTCGACCAGCTGCTGTCCAAGACCACGCGCTACGGGACCAAGCCCGGCACGAATCTCGTGGCACGCGAGGACGATGGGCAGGAGGTCGTCTACAACCTCACCGAGCCGCTGCACCACTCCTACATCGTCGATGGCCTGGTGGTGGCCAACTGCTCGGAGTACATGCACGTCGACGACTCGGCCTGCAACCTCTCCTCGATCAACCTCATGAAGTTCCGCCGCCCCGACGACACCTTCGAGACCGAGGCCTTCGAACACGTCGTGGACGTGATGTTCCTCGCGCAGGAGATCGTCGTCGGCCCCTCGAGCTACCCGACCGAGGAGATTGGCCGCAACGCCCGAGCCTTCCGCCAGATC
>JALZIJ010000181.1 GCA_030860375.1 Actinomycetota bacterium
ACCTCGTCCGTTCGAATGGCCTGCCGATGCCGGTCGTCAACGCCGCGGTCGGCGGCTACGAGGTCGACGCGCACTGGCCGGGCACGGCCCTCATCGTCGAGCTCGACTCCTGGATGCATCACGGCTCCAAGGCCTCATTTCACAGCGACAGGGCGAAGTGGCTGGATCTGCACAGCCAAGGCTTCAACGTCCTCCCCATTAGTGATCCGTTGCTGAATGAGAGCGAAGAAGCAATCGCGGAGACGATCCGAGCCGAGACGAGCGCTAAACGGCACGCTCGGCGCGCCGAAGGCCAGTGATTGCCCAGAGCGCCATCAGCGCGGCCAGGCCGATCACGGCACCGAAGGCAAGCAGCGCATCGGCCGAATTGCCGATTACCAGCTCACGCGCGGCTTCGAGCACGGCGGTCAGCGGGTTGAAGTCCGAGACGAAGGCGACCCAGCCCTCGAGGAGCTCGCGCGGCACATATACGGGAGCCGTGAAGATGAGGAGGAATGCGGGAAGCTGGATGAGCGGCGCGGCCTGCATCGTTCGCAGGCGCATCGCGACGCCGCATGCAAAGAGAAGCGCCGCGATGTTCGTGAGCATCGCAAGCGCAAGCGTGCCGAGGAGATCAAAGCCGTCCCCTGTCACCTCGGCGCCCGCGACCAACGCGATCGCCGTCACCACCGCCCAAACGAGGATCGCGCGGACAAGAGCGGAGGCCGTGTAGCCGATAACAAGCGCCGAACGACTTCGCGTCGCGAGCATCAGGCGCCGAGCAAAGCCCGATTCGAAGTCCGCTGCGATCGAAAAGCCCGCGAACACGCCGCCGAATACCGCCGATTGGATCAGGATGAACACGTACTGAAAAGTCGTGTAGCTCGGGTAGTCGAAGCCGGGCGAGTCAGCGACGGCCACCAAGCCGCCCGCGAATGCCATGAAGAAGAAGATCGGCATCAGCATCGACGGCAGAAGAAAGGCCGGGTTGCGGAGCATCTTGTAGAGCAGACGCCAAGCGATTGCCCACGACGCGCGTGCGTGCCGAGCGGTCATCAGGTGAGCACCTTTAGGTGCGAAAGCAGCATGTGTCGGTGGGGATTCATGTGCGCTCCATCCGAGTGCGAAGCGCTGCCGTCGCGGTGGTCAACCCAAGCGCCAGAATCACCAGGCCAAAACCGAACCCGAGCGCTAGCGCCTCGCCGTCCCAGCCTGTAATGAGGAGGCTCCGGTACGCCTCGATGATGTAGCTCACGGGGTTCGCCGTCGCGATCGCGTGGAACCAGTCCCGCTCGAGGAGGTTGCGCGGCAAGGCGCCGGAGGACAGAAACAGCAAGACGAACATGAGCGGGAAGATGCCCTGGACTTTCTCGCCGTTCCCAGTGCGAAGGCCCACCGTCATTCCGAGTGAGCCGAACGCGACCGAGATCAGCATTGCGAGTGCGAACATGACGAGCACTCCTCCGGGGCCGGCCTCGAAGCCGGCGCCGAAGGCGAGTCCGACCGTGAGATAGACGGCGCCCTGGAGAACGCCGAGCGCCAACGTCCCCGCGAGCTGACCCGCGATCAGCGCCGGGCCCCGAAGCGGGGTCAACTGAAGGCGGTTGAAAAAGCCGCGCTCGATGTCCTCGGCGATCGACTGGCCCGCGCCCATCGTCGCGAACAGCGCGCCCTGCATGAAGGTGAGGCCGAGCGCGAAGGTCAGATATGAGTCGGTCGGGAAGCCGGGCAGATTCGTCGCGGCCGCGAGCCCGCTCGAGTTGATCGCAAGGAGGAAAAGCGGGAAAACCATGCTCATCACCACGACCGCGGGCTGGCGAGCGGTGCGGATGATCGAGCGGCGCGCGAGATGGCCGACCTGCGAGAGGGTGCCGGTCCGCTCGCGGCCGCCCCCGACTGCAACGGTGGCCGAGCTCATGCGCCGACGGCTTCGATTTCGCCGGTTGTCCGGCGCTCGCCTGAGGGCTCCTCGGCGCCGTCTGCCTCTCCCTCGAGGCGCTTGCCCGTCTTCGCGACGAAGACGTCGTCGAGCGTGGGGGCGTGGATCTCGAGGTTGCGCACGGGGATGCCCTCGGCGTCGAGGGCGCGCACGACCGGCGCGAGCTCCTCGGCGCCTTCGCGAAGCCGAACGCCGACCGCGCCGAGCGCGGCGGGCGCGGGTTCGCCAAAGCCTCCGAAGACGCGCTCCATGCGCTCCAGGTCCGCATCGTTAGCCGGGATTGCCTCGACGGTCGGGCGGCCGATCTCGGCCTTGAGCGCGTCGGGCGTTCCCTCGGCGACGATTCGCCCTTCGTCGATGATGCCGACGCGCTGGGCAAGGGCGTCAGCCTCCTCGAGGTACTGAGTGGTCAAAAAGACAGTGACGCCGTTCTGGCGCGAGAGGCGTGTCACCTCGTCCCAAAGGGCGGTCCGGCTCTGGACGTCGAGGCCCGTCGTCGGCTCGTCCAGAAAGAGGACGCGCGGTTCGTGGACGAGCGCCAAAGCGAGGTCGAGGCGGCGCTTCATGCCGCCGGAGTAGCCGCCGACCTTGCGTCCCGCAGCCTCGACCAGGCCCACGCGCTCGATCAGCACGTCACCGCGGCGCTGCCCGTCGGCCTTCGTGAGGCCATGCATCCCGGCCTGAAGGCGCATGTGCTCGCGGGCGGTCAGGAACGGATCGAGCGCGGCCTCTTGCAGCGCGACGCCGATCGAGTCGCGAACGTCGGGCCCCTGGCGCACCACGTCGTAGCCGGCAACGCGCGCCGTGCCGGCGGTGGGAGGGAGGAGGGTGGTGAGCATGTGGACAGTCGTCGACTTGCCGGCGCCGTTGGGACCGAGAAAGCCGTAGATCTCGCCGGGCGCCACCTCGAGGTCGATCCCGTCAACCGCGCGCGGTCCCTTCTTGAACTCGCGGACGAGCCCCTCGACCTGGATCCCGTTGTTTTCGTTCGCGCTGGGTTTCAATGTATGCGTCAAATAGTTGAAGTTATCAACCTTTGCGCTCCTAGAGTATCATTGCCCTCAATGAAGCCTGGGGAAGATCCCACACCGATCCCGCTGCCAAAGCTCGGGCCAGAGCTCCTCGCCCACGCGAACGGTCCGGCGGGCGAGGCGTGGGCCGCCCTCGCTGAGCTCTTCTTCCACCACGGTCGACCGAAGATCATGAACGCCGGCCAAGCGCTGGAGCTCTCGCCACCGCAGGGCATCGTGATGCGCTTCCTGGACGAGCCTCGTCCGATGGGGGAGCTTGCGGCGATGATGCATTGCGACAGTTCGAACATGACCGGCATCGTCGACCGCCTAGAGGAGCGCGGTTTCGTGCAAAGGACGGCGACCGAGGGCGACCGCCGCGTGAAGCTGATTGCGCTCACTGAGCGGGGTCAAGAGCTGCGCGCCGAGATGACCCGCCGCATGGCCGAGCCGCCCGAACCGATCGAGAAGCTGTCCGCGAAGGACCAGCGCGCGCTTCGCGACATCTTGCGCCGCGCGCTCGACGATACGTAGCCACCTGGCGTCCGCCATTCGAAAGCGTCGTCGGCATTTCGATGCACTTGGCATCCGGGCTCCATCGGTAAAACGAACGTCCAGTAGTCGGCTGACGTCTCACGAATGCGCCTCTTGTGCCCGATGGGACCCCTGCAACCATCCAAGGAGGGACCTTTGAAGCGAACAATTACTGCGGTAGCGGTCTGCGCCGGGCTCGTGTTCTCGGGAGCATCGGTCGCCGTTGCAGGCGAAAACAGCGGCAAGAGCGGCGTTGCCAAGGCGTGTGCGGCCCTGAAGAAGGCCGACAAGGCTGCGTTCGGCGCGACCTACGGCGAGCACGCGGTGCGTACCTGCATTCAGGGCGCGAAGCTCGACGCAGATGAGATCACACCGGGCGAATTCAAGAATGCGTCGAAGTCGTGCCGCGCCGAGCACGATGCCGATCCAGTCGCTTTCGTTGCAACGCACGGGAGTAACAAGAACGGCAAGAACGCGTTCGGCAAGTGCGTTTCGTCCATGGTCGGAGATGACGAGGACGAAGGCGACGACGACGGTGACGACGACGGCGACGACGACGGTGACGACGACGAGTACGGGGAGGACGAGACACCGATCCCGTAGCGCTCCGCAGATCTGACGAACGGCCGCTGCTCGGATTCCTGAGCGGCGGCCGTTTGCGTCTTGCGGACTTCCTCTCGATAGGTTCAGTCCGTGCCGGTTCGCGCAGCAAAACCCGATGACATCCCCGCGCTCTTGCCGCTCTTTCGCGGCTACTTCGACTTCTATGAGTGCGATCCCAAGGACGAGGATGTCGAGACGATGCTCCGTAGCGTCATGGAGCTTCCGGACGAGCAGGCGTATCTCCTCGTCGCAACTGACGAGTCTGGAGACGCCGTCGGCTTCGCAAACAACTGCTGGAAATGGTCGAGCCTTCGCGGCAAGCGGATCGTCCTCATGGACGACCTCTTCGTCCATCCGGACGCTCGTGGTGGTGGCCACGCGGACGCGCTGATCGGGGCGGTCGCCGACTTCGCACGGCAAGGCGGCGCGCCCTGCCTGCTGTGGTACACGGCGCACGACAACCTCCGCGCCCAGACGGTCTACAACCGAGTCGGCGGAGTCCCGGGCGACTACAAGGAATACGAGCTCGAACTCTGAACGGGAGTCGCGCTACTGCGCGACGACCTCGAACTGGCTCATGAGGCCGTGATCCTCGTGGTCGAGCATGTGGCAGTGCATGACGTACTTGCCGGTGTAGTCGGACATCTTGCCCGCGATCAGGATCGAGTCGAAGGGATCGAGAAAGAAGGTTTCCTTGAGGCAGTCCTCGTGCGGAGGCGGGGGGTCTCCGTTTCGCTCGAGCATGTACCAGTCCGTGTGGTGCGGATGCATCATGTGCGCGACGCTCGTGTTGTTGGTGATCCGCCAGACGACGACCGATCCCCGTTCGGGTCGGGTCTCGACCCTGCCCGGGCTGAACGTCTTGCCGTTGATGAGCCACGGGCCGAGAGCGCGCGAGATGTTCCACTCAAAGGGGTCCCCTGTTGGAGGAATTGCTTCGGTCCAGGGCGGCAGACCTGGGAGGTCGAGTTCCTGCGGCTCGGCTGTGTCGTCCGCAAGAACGTCGGGGGCGACGCGAAACTTCATCAGGGGTCCGAGGTAGGGCTTGGAGCCGAGTGCGTCCTCGCCATCTTCGCGCGCGACGCTCCTCAACACGACTTCCCCGCCACGAATGGCGGCGAAGTCGACGATCAACTCCACGCGTTCGCCGGGTCCAACGAGGATGCGATCCCGCTCGAGCGCCTTGGGCATGAGACCCGATTCAGTCGCGATCTGTGCGACTGACAAACGCACGGAAGCGTCGAAGAAAAGGTTGTAGGCACGGAAGTTCGAGGCGTTCAGAATCCGAAGGCGATGGCGCTGGCCACTCACTCGGTGAAAGGGCAGAACGGCGCCATTGATGAGGATGTGCTTCCCCTGGGCGCCGTCGTCGGGCGGTTCAAGCTTTGCGAAGGGATCGGTGAGCTGGTTCTTCGAGTCAAATGAGCGGTCGGTCAGCATGAGGGGCAAGTCGCGCTCGCCGCGGGGAAGAAGTAGTGCCAGGTCGGTCGAATCCTCGGTGATCCACATCCCGGCGAGGCCGCGCCAGACGTTCTCACCGGTGCGGTCGAGGCGATGGTCGTGATACCAGTGCATGGCAGCGCGCTCGTCACCGCCGTCCTCGACGAAGTCGTAGGTGTACTTACGCTTCTCGCCCGGTTCGATCAGAAGGTCGTTGCCGGATGCACGCGAGGAGAGGTCGGGTGAGATGTCGCAATAGACGGAGCGCGGCTGGGATTGGGTGAGCCCACCGGGCTGGCCGTCGTCCTTGGAACGGGCGTGTGCTCCGTGGAGGTGCACACTGAGCTCTCCTGCCTTCCTCGGAAGCTGGTGATCGAACGTGACGGTGGTGCGCTTGCCTGACGGGCGGCGGATAGTTGGCCCCGGAAAGGTGCCGCCGTACGTCCACATCTTCGTCTTTTGGCCAGGCAGGACGGAGATGTCAGCCTGCCTGATCTTCAGGGCGATGTCTCCGCGCGTGATCTCGCGCGGAATCGGAAGCTTGCGGGAGTACGGATCAGGGGCTGCAGCGATCGCGGCCGCGAGTCGAGAGGCGCCCGTCGGGCGCAGCCACGCCGGCAATGCCAGCGCGGCCGCGCCCGTTGCGGCTCCGGTCAGCAACCGGCGACGGCGAAAACCCCGCTCGTCGCCGGCTTCGGTCACGGTGCCCCGACTACGGTGATCTCTCCGCGCATGGTGTCGGGATGGAAGGCGCAGAAGTAGCTC
>JALZIJ010000210.1 GCA_030860375.1 Actinomycetota bacterium
CCGGTAGCGCGCGCGGGGCCTCGACTCCCTCCCCGGTGACCAGCTCATCGACCGCCGGGTTGTCGCAGGCCACCACGTGCACGTCGCCGGTCCACTCGCCGCGATCGAACAGCTCGAGCAGGCCGCGGAGGAGCGGGAAGTAAACGCCGCGGGGCATGGCCGAGACATCGACGATGACCTCCTCATAGCCCTGAACGAGCCCAAGGCCGAGCACTGAGCGAGCGATCGACATGCCGGTGGTCTGCTCAGGGTTGTGATCGGTGACCTTCGCCTCAGCTGCCGTCACGGCCGCATCAAAGCGCGCGCGGTTAGCGTCGGCAAGCGCGCGGGTCTCGGACAGGGTGGGCATTGGCAGCCCGCAGCGCAAGAGGTCGACCGGGATCGTTGCCGCGTCGCTGATGAGCTCGTAGGCTACGGCGGCGCGCGGGTCGAAGCCGGCGCCGACGATCATCAGCGCACTGGCTACTTCCCGCTCGCGCCATAACGCACTCACCTCCCCAGCGCCCCGGGCCGAGCAGGGCGATCCCCATCGAAGCGTCATACCGGCAACTGCTCCTGTAAAGAGGAAGCGACCAACTCGTCCTCCGTTGGACGCTCGGAGGCCATCCACCCGCAAAGCTCCTCGACCGGCCGCTCGCGCAGGCCCCCGTAGCCCAGCGCCAGCCCAAACCGAACACATAGAAGCCGGTTGAGGTAGAGGACCATCCAGCGGTCCCCCTTGACCGAGTAGTCGAGGTCAGCTCGCAGGAGGTTATGCCCGAGTGCACTCGACAGAGCGTTGTACAACTCCTCGGCGCCCTCGACCTTGGCGCGCCAGGCGGGATCAATGAGGTGCTGGCGGTCCCGCATCGAGATCGCAGTCGCTGTCGCGCCGGGGGGGTAGGGCGCAGTGGGCCGATAGGTGTCGCGCCGGCACAGAGCAGCGATGTTGAGGAGCAGTTGCTGAATCTCGCGTCCCATGGGAAGCCTCGGAGGGATGTCGCGCCAGAACTGCTCGCTAGCCAGCCAGACGATGCGGTCCTGGCGGAAGGGGTCAACCGCCAGCGATCGGTTGAGCGTGATACGTGTTAGGACCTCCTCGAACAGCGCGCCACTGATGACGATGTGTTGGTCGATGTTTTCCGAGGCGAGCTTTGTCAGGCGCTCTGGCCCAAAGTAAAAGGGCAACAACTGCTCCGCTCGCAAGAACAGCGCGGCGGCTTCGACGAGGTCTGAGTCCCAGCGTCCCCGGAGCTCGTCGCGGCTGAGAGGCACTGTGAACAGCGTGTCCTGCTTTCGCCCCATGTCGCGCAAGATCAAGATCTCGACGACCCGTCGCTCGACCGCGCCCCTGTAGCCTCGCCGCGTCCTCGCCCACTCCAGCCACTCGTCGTATCGCGTGTTGCCCTCAGCGAGCTGAACCAGCCGCGCGGTGAGCGCAGCGTGTGCGGACCGCAGCCGATCGTCGGTCTCATCGATCTCGACGTCGGTCAGCTCGCTGAAGTCGCGCTCTTCTTCGGCGGCGATCTGGAGCGTCTGCGATGCGCGACGATCTGAGATGTCGAGGAGCAGCCGCTCGAAGCCGCGAGTCCGCCGTCCGTAACGCTTGGCACCCCCCGGTCGCAACCTGCGTGCCTCGGCCTCGATATGCACGACGGCGTACGCGCGGTCGATCTCGCCGTCCCCGATCATCTCATCCGCGGATAGCGCCTGATAGCGCTCGGCGGTCCAGCGGTGCAAGGCTAGCTCTCGGTCGGCGAGTGCGTCCAGCAGCCGCGATCTGCGGTAGCGGCCGATTTCCTGACCATCATCAAGCATCAGAAGGGGACGAAGCCCTATGTCATCGCCGCCAACCGTGAAGGAAGCGCCGCTGAGGGCTTGTAACGCATAAGAGGCGTGATGGCCGGCGAGCTCGCCGCCGGGTGGCAGCACCGAGTCGAGCTGGGCGAGCATCTCGCGGTGGGCCCTTTGAGCCCAAGCCATCAGGTCGGCCAGAGGTGGGCCACCCAGCATGTCCAGCGCGTCGGCGCCGGCTGAGGACGGCTCCCATCGGAGCGACTCGACCGACGCCCCGGGGACCGCGCTGCACAGAGCCTCGGCGACCGC
>JALZIJ010000063.1 GCA_030860375.1 Actinomycetota bacterium
CCCGTCCGTAAGTCCCGAAGAAAGGCGTCCACGCCATGTAGCGCTTCGTATCGCGCACGGTTGAAGCGTCGATCCACATGCGTTTGTATTCGTGCGCGCAGGGGCCGGAAAGCGAAGGTGACGGCCAAGGTCGCAAGCGCGGTGGTGAGGGGTGAGCTGCCTCCGATCGCGACGCCGCCGAGCAGGACGATCGCGACAAAGGTCGCGGCCAGGAGGGTCGTCAGGAGGACGTACAGGAACGTCGCCGAGATCAGGCGATCAATCTCGTAGAGGCGGTAGCGCGTGACCGCGATCCCGATCGCAATCGGGATCGCAACGGCCGCCGCGACGAACGGGATCGTCGTCAGCGCGCCGCTGCCGTCACCGTCGAGCACGAGCCCGTCGATCGTGCCGCAGATGATTGCGACGGGAACAAGGCTCGAGGCATAAAGCAGCCACTTGAGCTGGGAGCGCTCCACGTCTTTGCCGCGACGGAACCGCGAGCGCACCGCCACCACCGCAAGGACCAGGGTGGCGATCATTCCGAGAAGCCCGAGGCCTTGCAGGGTGCCGGACACCTCCGTGGACAGGATGCCGTAGGGCTCGACGGCGGTGAAGGGAGGATCGAGCGGCTCGCTGCCCAGCACGCCGGCCACGGTGGTCACCACGAACGCCGCGACACCGCCAACCGCCACGGGACGCCACCGGGCGCCCGGCAGGCGCCCGTCGGGGAACACGTAAACGATCGCCACGAGGGGGGCAAAGATGAGCGGCCATCCATGCGTGTCCCAGACTGCGGCGAGGCGGGCGTCAGGATGCGATCCCGGCTCGCCGAGCGCGTAGTCGGCGTAGTTGAAGGCGATGCCGCTTAGGGCAACCACGGCTGCCTCGGCGAGCAGAAGCCATCCGATCGGGCTCGCGGGCACCCTTCTCGCGAGGAGAAAGCCAATGACCCCGACAACGACGACCCCGGCGGTGTACGCCAGATCCTCGAGAAGCGACTCGTCGTTCGGACCGCGAGCAACTTCGAGGACGAAGATCGCGGCGATCATCGCGCAAAGAAGCGCCATGGCTCCCCACGAAAGTGTCCGGGCGCTTCTCATAAGGGGATTATCGTCCGAGTCGACCCACGCGCAACCGTGCCACTACGGATTCCTAGCCGGGCTCGAGCTCCGGCGGCATCGCCTTCGGGCCGTCCGGGTAGAGCTCGGCAAGCTGAGCGTCTGTCAACTCGAGCGTGTTCGCGGGCTCCGGCGGCGCGCCCACCACGAGCCAGAGTTGGTCGGCGTCAGTATCGTTGAAAAGCTGTCGGACGGTGCCTGGCTCGATCAGTAGCGATGCGCGCGGAGCCAAGGTGATGGTTTCGTCGTCGATGCGGACTCTGCCGGTGCCTTCCAACAACACGTAGAGCTCCTCTTGCCCACCGTGCCGGTGCTTGGTCGAAGCCTGACCCGGTTCGATCCGCCAGAGCCGAGCGCCCAGCTGCGTCGCCTCGAGCTGCTTCGCCAGGTCGGTGTTGAGGACGCCCATCTGGTTCGAGCGACGCCAGAACTCGTTCGCTTCGTCAAGCCGGCGGTACGCCACGTCAGCCCTTCTTCTTGGGCGCGTAAAGGTCCGTGATCGTGCCTTCGGCCATCTCGGCGGCGAAGGCCACGGTCTCTGAAAGCGTCGGGTGCGGGTGAATCGTCAGGCCGATGTCCTCGGCGTCGGCGCCCATCTCCATCGCCAGGCAGACCTCAGCGATCAGATCGCCGGCGTTCGGCCCCACGATCCCGGCACCCAGGATCTGGCGCGAGTCGGGATCGACCAGGAGCTTCGTCAGGCCTTCCGGCCGACCCAGAGAGAGCGCCCGCCCGGAGGCCTGCCATGGGAAGACGGCCTTCTCGTATTCGGTGCCGTTCTCCTCGGCCTCGGTTTCGGTGAGGCCACACCAGGCGACCTCCGGGTCCGTATAGGCAACGGACGGAATCGCACTTGGCTCGAAGACGACGTCGCGGCCTGCGATGCGCTCGGCCGCAACCTTGCCCTCGTGCGATGCCTTATGAGCGAGCAACGGCGCGCCGGTGATGTCGCCGATCGCGTAGATGTGGGAGACGTTTGTGCGGCGGTCCCCTTCGACGGCGATCTCGCCGCGGTCGTTCACCTCGACTCCAGCCGCATCGAGGTCGAGAAGATCGCCGTTCGCGCGGCGCCCAACGGCTACGAGCACGCGGTTGAACTTCTGGGCTTCCGGCGCGTCGCCCTCGAACGAGACCTTAATTCCGTCGTCCCCCGTCTCGACCGAGGCGACCTTCGTTGAGAGGTGGATCGCCTCGTAGCGTTCGGACACGCGCTTCGCCAGCGGCTTGACCAGGTCCGGGTCGCAACCGGGGATGAGCTGGTCGGTCAGCTCGACCACGGTGACCTTCGAGCCCAATGCTTCGTAGACCGAGGCCATCTCCAGGCCGATGATTCCGCCGCCGATGACCAACAGGCTGTCAGGAATGTCGGGTAGCTCGAGCGCGCCCGTCGAATCCACGATGCGCTCGTCCTCGGGGAGGTCGGGCAGCATCGCTGCGCGCGAACCGGCGGCGATGATCGCGTGGTCAAACTCGACCTTGTCGCCGCCCACCTCGAGCTCGTGATCCGAGGTGAACTTGGCCTCGCCGTGCAGGACGGTCACCTTGCGCTTCTTGGCGAGGCCGTCGAGGCCGCCTGTCAGCTTGCCCACCACGTCCTCCTTCCAGGAGCGAAGCTTGTCCAGGTCGATCTCGGGCTGTCCGAACTTCAGGCCAAAGTCGTCCGCCTCCTCGGCCTCGGCGACGACCTTCGCCGCGTGCAGCAACGCCTTCGACGGGATGCACCCGACGTTCAAGCAGACGCCGCCGATCCGCTCATGGCTCTCAACCAGCGTCACCTCGAGGCCCAGGTCGGCAGCACGGAAAGCGGCCGTATATCCGCCCGGCCCCGAACCCACGACCACGACGCGCTTGCCCTCGGGCTCCTCGATGCGCCGAGAGTCGTTTTTGTCGCCTATATGGCGACTCATCCGACTCTCGGCGTCGGAGGGGCTGGTTTCGGGCTCTTCGGACGCTTCGGAGTCCGCCTCGGACGCCTCCGGCTCCTCCCCCTCTCCCTTGGGAGCCTCGTCCTCTCCCTCATCCTCTGAGCCCTCGTCGTCCTCTCCGCCGCCGTCCGAGCCCTCTTTCCCCTCGAGCACCACGATCGGCGTCCCCTCGCTCACTTTGTCGTTGACCGAGACAAGGACCTCCTTTACCGTGCCCGCTTCGGGGGAGGGCACGTCCATCGTCGCCTTATCGGACTCGAGCGTGACCAGCGGCTGCTCCTTTTCGACCTCGTCGCCCTCCGAAACGTGGATTTCGATGACGGGAACCTCGTCGAAGTCGCCGATGTCCGGAACCTTGATCTCCATCACACCCACCGGCACACGCTTGTTTCGCGACTTGCGTCGCTCATCAGGTACATGGCTAAAGCAGCGCCCTTCTCAGGTCGCCCAACTCAGACGCAAGGTGGGCGACGAAGCGGGCGGCGGCGGCACCGTCGAGCACGCGATGGTCATATGACAGCGAGAGCGGCACCATCAGGCGCGGCTTGAACTCCTCGACCTCGGCATCCCAGATCGGCTTCATGCGCGAACGGGTCACGCCGAGGATCGCCACCTCGGGCGCATTGATGATCGGCGTGAAGCCGGTTCCCCCGATGCCGCCGAGCGACGAGATGGTAAAGGTGGATCCGCGCATCTCCTCGGCCGAGATCTTCCCCTCGCGCGCCTTTTCTGAAAGCTCGGCCAGCTCGCGTGCGATCTCGAGGAGGCCCTTCCGATCCGCCTCCTTGATCACCGGCACGAGGAGGCCCTGCGGAGTGTCGGCAGCGAATCCGATGTTGAAGTAGCGCTTGATGACCAACTCGTCGCCGTCGAGCGACGAGTTGAACTCGGGAAACTGCCGAAGCGCGGCAGCACACGCCTTCATGAGGAGCGCGACCATCGTCACCTTCACGTCCTTCTCCTCGGCGTTGATCTCCTTGCGAAACGTCTCGAGCTCCGTGATGTCCGCCTCGTCGTCGTGCGTGACGTGCGGAATCATCACCCAGTTCCGCGCAAGCGCCGGCCCCGAGATCTTCTTCACGCGGGAAAGCGGGACGCGCTCGACCTCCCCGTACTTCTCGAAGTCCACCTTGGGCCAGGGAGCGAGGTCCAGGCCCGGGATGCCGGCCGGAGCGTCCGCGCCCTTCGTGGGCTTGTCCTTCGCGGCCTGGACATCCTCCTTGAGGATCCTCCCCTTGCGCCCCGAGCCATTGAGCGAGCTCAGGTCAACTCCGAGCTCCCGAGCCATCCGGCGCACCCCGGGCCCGGCGTAGACCGTCGCGCCACTGCCCTCCGGCGGATCGAATTCGTCTCGCTCGCCGGCGGTTTTTCGACCCGCGCCCTCGGCGTCGGCGTCCTCTTCCTCCCCTGGGTCGATTTGCTCTCGCTCGTCGGCGGTTTTTCGACCCGCGGCGTCGGCGTTGGCGTCGGGGTCGGATTCCCCGGTGCTTTCTTCGGAGTCGTCCGTTTCGGGCGTTTCGGACTCCTCCTCCTTCGATCCCTCGTCGTTCTCGGCGTCTGATCCTTCGTCGGCCTTCGGCTCGTCCTCGTCGGCCTTTGACTCCTCTTCGTCAGGCTCGTCGCCGTCGTCGTCCCCGCCACCACCCACCTCCAGGTCCAGCAGTGGCGAGCCTTCGGACACCTCGTCGCCCACGCTCACCTTTAGCGCCGCAACCTTGCCCGCTGACGGCGACGGCACGTCCATCGTCGCCTTGTCCGACTCGAGCGTGACCAGCGCCTGCTCGA
>JALZIJ010000060.1 GCA_030860375.1 Actinomycetota bacterium
GACCGGGATGAGCGGCACGAGGGCGCGCCGCGTCGCCTTTCCGGCAGCGGCGCCGTAGTCGCCTCCACCGGCCTTCCGAAGCCGCCAAGCGGGCGGGCCGAACCCTGCCCCGAAGAGCACCAGCGCCACAGCCCCGAGGCCTGCGAAGGTGAGGAGGTAGCGGTTCGAGCCGAGGGAAGCGTTGGCGTCGGCAGCAAGTACGGCGAGCCCCAACACGTTCACCTCCGAGCCGTCTGGCGGGCTGATCGCCACCTCCACTCCCTCTGGAGGGGCGCCCCCCTCACCTGGCGCATCGACGAGCTCGCGCATCTCGTCAACGAGCTCCTTCTGCTCATCGAACGGCATGACCTTGATGCCGAAGGACATAAGCGCCGTGTTGCCGATCTCGCCCGTCGCGGGGTCGGTTTCGACGACGGCTTGGGCGAAGTAGGCCGGTAGAAGCCCGAGCACACCTTGGATCCGCTCGCTCGTCAACGTCTCGTCGCCGAAGAGGTCGGGCAGCGAGATCGCAGGGCAGACGCGGGTCTCCGCATCGCGACACGATTCGTCGTAGCCACCCGCCGTAAGGACGCGCTCGCGATAGCCCTTCATCCACGTGATCACGGCCGGATCCGAGATGTCCTCGGCGTCCACCGCGACGTCGACATAGCCTGAGACGCCCGTCTCCTCCTCGAGCGCGCCAACATCCTGGAGCTCAGGGAGGCTCGCCGGCAAGAGCTCATGAAAGTCGGAGACGATCTTCGTCTGCGTACCTGCGACCCAACCCGCCGCGGCCAGTACGGCGGAGGCAAGGATCACCTTGCCGGGGATGGCGATCGAGGCAGCCAAGGAGCGCGGGCCGAGATTGGCGACTACCTCGCGGACGCGCGCTACCCACTCGGGGGTCTGGACCCGGCCCCCGACGGTGCGAGCACGGGCGGCGCGGGCGCGGGCGGCCAAAGGAGCGAGCCTGCCGGCCTTTTCGGCGTCGGCGGTCATCGAGAGGATTGCGAGGCCTGCGGTGAGGACCAGGATGAAGGCGATTGCGAGGCCGCCGACCAAAAGGAGGCCGAACGACTGCACCATCGGGATCGGCGAGAGGATCAGGACGAGGAATCCCGCCGCGGTTGCGAGCGCCGCAGTCGCGATTACCGGGCCGCCGGCGGCGGCGGCCTCGGCCGCGGCGCGCGGAGGTGACGATCCGCTTCGCCGGGCTTCGGTAAACCGCGCCTGGAGTTGGATCGCGTAGTCGACCGACAGGCCGATGAGGATCGGGAGGCCCGCGATCACCGCCATCGTGAGCGAGCCGCCGAAGAGAGCCAGCGCTCCGAACGCGATGGCGCTTGCGACGAGTCCAACCCCGAGCGGCAAGAGCCTTAGCGGAGGCGCAAACACCAGCGCAAGCACGAGCGCCATGACCACGAGAGCCGCGACGAGGAGGATCGCGATCTGGCCCTTGAGCTCACTGGTGAGTCCATCTGCCAAGACCGGTGCGCCGCTCACCAGATACGAGGCGCCACGAATCTGGAAGATGTCCTGGGTCGTGACCTCGCGAATCAGGTCGATCGCCTCGGTACGCTCCTCCTCCGTGAGCTCGGGCCGGAGGCGAACTGAGATCGCGACCGACTCGGGTGAAGGAAAGAACGCCGAAAACTTCGATTTGGGTATCGGCTCGGTGAACCGGTTGTCGAAGACGACCGCCCGGACGAAGGTCGGGTCCTGAAGCGAGGGCGGGCCCTGGAGGCCGTACTTCGTACCGAGAGTCAGGGCTTGGCGAATGAACTCCTGGCGCACCGCGTCCGCGGCACCTTCCGCGGCGAGCGCGGCCTCCTCCTTCGGTGCGCCGTTTTGAATGGCTACCCGGTACGCCTGCTTGGCCGCCGCCTCAGCCTGCGCGTCGGAGGCCGCCTGTTGCTGCTCGAACTGCGCGGTCGCCTGCTGGGCGAACTGGTTGAGGAAGGTCGCGGGCCCATAGACCACGCGCGCGGGCCTCGTCTCGGCGAGCTCGCTGCAAACCCCCGGCGTCTCGATGCCCTCGGCGACCTCGCCCTCTGGCGCCGTGCCCGCGAGGCAACTCTCCAAAAAGAGAATCCGTTGTAGATCCTCGGTCAGCACGAACTGCTCGAGGTCCCCCTTGATGAGGACGATGATCGGATCGTCGCCGAACTTTTGCTTCAGCTCCTCGGTCGCCTCGTAGGTGTCTGAGTCCTTGTCGACGAGCGTGTCGACCTCGCCGTTCGGCTTCAGGCTGAGCGCGCCGACCGCACCAAGGATCGCCAAGAGCACGGCGAACGCGATCACGGGTCCGGGGCGCTCCACGCACCAAGCCCCGACACGTGCAAAGACGCTCCTCATAAGAGTCAGGTTACGGTCGAATCATGAACCTTGCGCTAATTAGGCGAGCGAAAAGCGAGGCTGGCTAGGACGCAGTCCGATCGGAGAAGCGAGTTTGGCTATATGCCAAATGAGCGATCCGATCGGGCGAGGACGACGGCAGGCGAAGCTTTGCAGCCGCCTAATCCATGGCCAAGGGGCCGATTGTCTCCGCGTTCAAGAACTGGGAGACGAACTCATTCTCTGAGTCGAAGAGCTCGGACGACGGGCCCGACTCGACAATCTTGCCCTTCCAGAGCACCGCGATGAAGTCGGCGATGCGCCGCGCGGTACCGAGGTCGTGGCTGATCACCATGTAGCAGCCGCCGTTCTCCTCGTGGATCTCACGGATCAACTCGCACAGGAGCGCGGTGCGGACCGGGTCGAGGCCGGAGTCCGGCTCGTCGAACATGACGATCGCGGGGTCGAGCACCAACGCCCGGGCGAAGCCGGCGCGCTTGCGCATGCCGCCGGAGAGCTCGTTCGGCATCTTGTCGGTCGCGTGGCCGAGGCCGACCTCCTGGAGGCGGTTCCCGACGATATCGCCGATCTCGTCCTCGCTCTTGTCCGTGTGCTGGCGAAGCGGGAATGCCACGTTGTCCCAGATGTTCATCGAGCCGAAGAGGGCACCGTCCTGAAAGAGGAGTCCGAATTTCTTGCGCATCTCGAAGAGCTCGTCGTCTCCCATCGCGGGAACCGACTCGCCGTGGACGAGGAGGTCGCCCGAATCCGGATAGAGCAGTCCGACGATGTGCTTGATGAGCACCGACTTGCCCGTACCCGAGGGGCCGAGCACCATCGAAATCTGATTGTCGGGGAGGCCGAGGCTCAAGCCGTTCAGGATCCGCATGCGGCCGAACTGCTTGACGACGTCGATGACCTCGATCGCGTCCTCGCCGCCGTGGTCGCGCTTCTCACCCGTGTGCCACTTGTAGGGGTTGTCCTCGTCCGAGGCAACGCCCGGCAGCACGTAGTCCTTGTGGAGCGCGCCGAGCTCGGGCGCGGGCTCCTCGTACGGCTCGGATTCGCGCTCCTGCTCTTCTGAGAACTTCTCGAACTCGGCTTGGCGCTCCTCGCGATCCTCGCGGTCTGACTTCGCGCTTTTGCGCGTATCGCCATTGCCGGCGGAGTCCGTCGTTTCAGCGTCGTCCTGGTCTGCGTCTGTTTCCTGGTCGTGGATGCGTGATTCGTCAGCCAAAGCTCTCTATCTCCTATCCGCCAATTGGCGCGCGTGGATTAGCCCCCCAAAAGACCAGGGTGCCCATCATCCCGATGATGTGGACCAAGACGATGTTCAAGACCATCGACTTCGCGGTCGCGGTGCCCACCCCGACCGGCCCGCCCGCGGCGGTGTAGCCGTAATAGCAGCCGACCAAGACGATGGCGGTGGCCATGAACATCCCCTTGATGACGCTGAAGATCAGGTCGGGGG
>JALZIJ010000066.1 GCA_030860375.1 Actinomycetota bacterium
CTCCGGGTCATCAAGCTGATCACGCAGCGCATCTTCAAAGGCAGGCCGGTCCAGCGTCTGAAAGCGCAGGCGGCGGTCGATCTTCCAGTCGCCATCGTCTTCAACTAGGGCGACTGCCACGCGTGAGCCATCTAATGGGCCGCCGGAGTAGGAGACCAGGGCGGTGGCCTCCTCCTCGCCAACCTCTATGTCCATGACCTCCACGTCCGCCGCGGCGTCACGCGAAGAGATCGTCTGTTCACAAAATTCATCGGAAAAGGGGGCCGATAGACCGGTCACCTGCTCTAGGTAGGCCGAGGTCATCAGCTCCTCGCAAACCGACGGATCGGAAGTTGTCGAAACGGTCTCCAGGACGTCCTCGACCTGCAAAGCGTCCGATGGGGGCGAGATCAAACGAGAGACGAAGAAGGCGAGCACCAGTGTCAGGAGGCCGACGAGTATGAACCGGGCCGGGCCGCGCATCGTCGTAAGACCGCCAATTACAAGAGCTACGAATGACAGACCCGCGAGCACCCAGATCGCTGAGTAGATCCACTCCGCGATCTTGTCGCCCGTCGAGTTGTTCTCGATGTCAGCAAGCGAAACCAGCGCGACCAGGGCGAAGAAAGCAAGGACGCATCCAGCGAGCGCACGAAGGGCGATTCCGACAAGACGGCGACCCCAGGACACGACGAGAATCTATGGCAGGGGCGCACGCCCTTGCCTTAGGACATCGGACTTCGCCGCTCCTCGCCGAAGCACCCATCACAAGACTTCCGACCCGATCACATGATGCCGTTCAGTAGTCGACCGATATCGAATCGACGTCGGAGAACGATGCAGAGGCATATGGAACGGGAGATGGTGAGCCCTTCTGGGCCTGCGCTAGCGTGCGTACGTTGAGCGGCCGCCAAGCAACCCTCTGGATGGGAATCCTGACCTCGTGCGCCGTTCTGACAGCGTGCGGTGGGGCGGATGAGAATCAAACGACGACCTCGGACTCGACGCCTCCTGGCGAGAGCTCGTCTGACACAGTCACATACGGCGAGTGGGTCACGGTGGCGAACTTGGTCTGCCTCGAGGCTGCCGACAGCTATCTCCAGGCGTCTGCTTACGCAACGCTTGCGTTTGATGAGGTGACCGAGCGGCCAGCTCAGGCCACGGATCTTTCTGCTGACAGTCAGGAACTTGGAGCAGAAGCGCTCGATGCTGTCGCCGCGGCCCTCTCGGAGCTCACGCCAGCGAAGAACATCGACCAAGCGGAACTCGTGAGGGATGCTCTCGAACAGCTGACGGCACAGGTACGAGCCGAGGCCGAGGCCGTACGGGGAGCCGCGACAGGATCGACGGCGCCCGCCCTCGAAGCGTTCGAAACGACAGAGATCGCCGTCAACACAGCCATCGATGCGTTTGAGATTGTTGGCGCGAAGTCCTGTGTGGACTTGCTCCGTGAGGACGCCCCCGCGCTACAGCGAGCCGGCGCAAAGTTCACGGAAAGAACTCTTCAGGCTCATGAGGCGGCTCTGCGGAGAATTCTCGGCAGCAGCGCGCGAAAGCGGCTGATGCCCACGGTGTCCGCACGCCCGTTCAAGTAGCTCAAAACGCCAGCTCAGAACAGAAGCGCTCGAGTGCCGAAGCGAAGACTGGGCTAGCGGTACAGGTCTCGGGGCAGATTGCAACCTTTGCCTCGGGAAAGGCCGCGACGATGTCTTCGAAGCCCTCGTCGGTTCGTGCCAGACAGCCTTCATGTTTGGCAAGGAGGAGGGGCACGTCGAGGCTTGCCAGCTCGTCACCTATGGGCTCCGGCTCGCGACGGATCGCCTCAAGCACCCGAGTGACGACGTCCATATCTGGAAACCTTTCGATCATCTGCCCAGCAAGTTCGTCGCTAACACCGCCCCTGGTCATCTGCGCGATCCCGTGGCGGACCAGCGCCTCGTTGCCTTGTCGAGCTAGCTCAATCAGCGCATCCCAGACCCCTGCACGCGTCGGCGGCCGTTCCCCCGCGGCCGAGTTGGACAGGGAGGCGTGGCCGAGGGCGAGGCCGGTGACCGCCTCCGGACGCCTCCGGGCCACCCGAAGCACGGTTGGGAGCCCGTGTGAATCTCCGACCACGACGAAGCGCGTCCATCCACACTCCTGGATCCGTTCTAGACCGCGGTCCGCACTCGCCGAACGCCACCGGCCGAGTGCACCCCCGTCATCAGCCGGAGCGGCCGCGTCTTCGAGTTGGAACGGGTCGCCTCCGACCCCGGGTGGGTCAAAGCTCGCCGTCTCGGCCCAGCGATCAAGCAGCGGCCGGATCCCCCATTCGAGCTCGGTGAAAGAAGGGACGAGAAGGAGGCGCGGTTTCATTGAATCGTGCTGCAGGGGCCCGCAGCACAATAATGCGAGGATTCCAGAAGTCTCTGGCCCCGTCGTAGCGCGGGCGACTCGATGAGTTCACAGTCTGAGATCAAGCACCCAATCTTCGCGCGGTTCTACATCTGGATGAGCCGCGGCCGCGACCACGAAGTAGAGCACCGGCGGGCGCTCCTCGCCGATGCAGGTGGAAACGTGATCGAGATCGGCGCTGGGACGGGCCTTAACTTTCCCCACTACCCCCGCTCGGTTGAGCATGTGCTCGCAGTCGAGCCCGAGCCCACATTGCGCTCCGAGGCTGGGAGGGTCGCCTCCCGGGCCCCGGTTGACGTGCAGGTCGTCGCGGGAAAGGCCGACGCGCTTCCGGCGGGCGACGGCGAGTTCGACGCAGCGGTCGCCTCGCTGGTCCTCTGCTCGGTGCCGGACCAGGCCGAGGCCTTGGCAGAGATAAGGCGTGTCGTCAAGCCCGGCGGTGAATTGCGCTTCTACGAGCACGTCACCGCTCGCAATCCCCGCTCCGCTCGGCTGATGCGGCTGGCAGACGCAACGTTCTGGCCATTCCTCGGGGCGGGCTGCCATATGAGCCGAGACACGGAGGCCGCGATCACGACGGCTGGATTCACCATCGAGGCAGTCGAGAGGTTTTCGTTGAGCCCCGGCCCGCCGGTCCCTCCCCTGCCCCACATTCGGGGGCTCGCCCGGCGGTTGTGAAGAAGCGAGCGCCACGTCATCGGGGAGCTCAACGCGCGTACCCTTCAAACCGTGCTCGAGAGTCAGCCAGCCACGGGTCGCATCCTCGTCGTCGAGGACGATGCCGAGATCGCCGACGTGCTCAGGCGCACGCTACGTGCTGAAGGCCACGAGGTGCGCGCCGCGGCGGACGGCGAGGAGGCGCTGAGCGCCGCCTCGGAGTTCGTGCCTGATCTCGTCCTTCTCGACCTCGGCCTTCCGAAGATCGACGGGGTCGAGGTGCTGAAGCGCCTCCGTGAGAGCGACGACGTGCCGATCCTCGTCCTCACGGCCCGCTCGGAGACCGAGGATCGCGTGGAGGGACTCGACCAGGGCGCCGACGACTACCTCGTGAAGCCGTTCGACCGCGCTGAGCTTTTGGCCCGCATCCGCGCGCTCATGCGCCGGCGGCCCCCACGCGGCTCGGCGATGCTGGTGCTTGACGACGTTCGTCTCAACCCGGCGACGAGGGAGGTGCATCGCGGCGAGCGCGAGGTCGACCTGACGGCCCGTGAGTTCGAGCTGCTCGAGTTCTTGATGCGAAACGAGCGCCTCGTCGTCTCCCGGGAGCGTCTGCTCGAAGAGGTGTGGGGCTACGACCCGCTCGCGATGACCAACACGATCGACGTCTTCATCTCGAACGTTCGCCGCAAGCTCGAAGAGGGCGGCGAGCAACGCATCCTCCACACGAAGCGCGGCGCGGGTTACGTCGTCAAGGCCCCTGACTGACTCGCGATGGCCGACTCGCCTCGCCAGCGCCCCCGCCTCCTCCCGCCTTCGCGATGGCCGGTGCGCTGGCGCCTCGCGGGCGTCTCGGCAGGCCTCACGTTCGTGATCCTTCTCGCCTTCGCCGCCGTGGTCGGAAAGCTCTCGCAGGAACGGCTGCAAACCGACTTCCGAAACGACCTCCAGGCCACCGCCAACCGGATTGCGTTCAGCGTCGAGATCGACCCTGAGACGGGGCAAGTCGACGCTCCGATCGAGGGGCTCACGATCGGCGACGAAGCGGTGCGCATAACGCCGGCCGCGGGGCCTCCCCTCGAGAACATCGGCGTTCGGCTCCCCTCGCCCAATCCCGACATCGTCCGCTTCGGTGACCTCGAAGTCGCGACCGCACAGGTCGCAACGACGTTCCTCGGGGCCGGCGAGACCTTCGTGCAGGT
>JALZIJ010000085.1 GCA_030860375.1 Actinomycetota bacterium
GACCGATGTCGAACAGGTGGCACGCGAGGCCGTCGAAGGCGCCGACAAGGGCAGCCGCGTGGTGGTCCCAGGCATCATGAACCGCGCGGGCACCGTCCTCGGCCAGCACACCCCGCGCTCTGTCGTCTTGCCGCTCGCAAAGCGGGCCTGGCGCGCCGCCGAGTAGCTAGTGCACGACCCGGGCTCGGGACCGGCGGCGCTAGTCGTTCTCTGCCTGCACGAGACCGGGACCGCCGGCGCGATCTGGTCCGCGCTCTCGGGAGCGCTCGCCGGCCACGCCACGGTCCTCGCTCCAGACCGCCCTGGGTGGGGCACCAGCGGGGCGCCCGAGGGTTATGCCAGGACCACCGTGCCGGAGCAGGCCGGGTTTGCAGCATCGATCCTCAAGGAGCATGGAGGAGGCGTGGTCTGCGGCTCCGGGATCGGCGCCGCCGCAGCGCTTGAGCTCTCCCTTGCCGAGCCCGACCTCGTGATCGGCACCGTCCTGGTTGAGCCGCCCCTCCTGTCGTTCGTTCCCGAGGCGACCGTCGAGCTATCGGCCGACGTGGCCGCCATTCGCGAGGTCGTCGTCAACGAAGGAATGGAGGCTGTGCTTGACGCCTACCTCGACGGGCGCCTATCCGCGCTCGGCCCGGGCGCCGAGCGTCTTCCTGCCGAGTTTTCGGATCGCGGCCCGCGGGCGACTTCGACCCTCTTCGCTGAACTTTCGGCCGTGCCCGAGTGGGAGCGCTCGGATACCGAGTTGGCCGCGAGTCGCACGCCCGCGATGATCGTTGTCGCCGAGGATTCGCCGCCATTCCTCTTGCGCGCGGGGAGTGAGCTGGCCCGTGTCCTCGGCCGCTCGGAGCTTCGTGAAATCGGACCTGGACTACCTCACACCCAAAGTGCCTCGGAGCTCGCCGCGCTCGTCGTCGAGATCGGCGACTCGCTCGCCTGACGCCGCGCCCACCCGGACCACCATCCGCCCTCCGCGCCCCGCCAGGGACGCGACCGCCTCGAGCGGGACCGAAACGAGTAGGACGAACGGCGTCGCGAGCACGCTCGCCACCATGTCGGCCACCCAGGCCACCGGATTCCTCCCGCTTTTCATCGGAAGCCGGTCCGCTCTGAGCTCGGAAAAGAAGTTGTGATGAACGGTGATGCCGTTGAGGATCGACTGCCAGAGCCAACGCTGGTTAGGCCCTGTCGGGGGGAAGGCCGGCTTGTGGGCGTCAAGACCGTTCTTCTCCAGAAGGAGCGCCAGCGCGCGCGGCGTCAGCAAAAGACGCCCCTCCCACTCGGCAAGCGCGGCCCAGCCGTCTCCGCCCAGCGATCCTTGCCAGCTCGCCCGGTTGGGCGCAGCGAACGTGCGTAGCCCGTCCGGCCCGCCGATCTCGATCCTTTCCAGCTCCGCGGCGAGGTCAACGGGCGCTTGGGTGCGCTCGATTCCAACGCCGCAATCCTGGCAGCGGTCGACCAGCCGCGCGCCGTCACCGCCGCCCGGCTCGTCGGGATCAACCGGCGAGGGGAGCCCGACGCTGGCCTTCGAAACCAAGTACGGCACGCCGATCCACGGAAACACGGCGCCGTTGCAAAGGGGGCAGCGCGAGACCTTGTCTTTGAGCCGCGTCACGCCAAAACCTCAGATGATTGAGCCCGTGAGTTCCATCTAGTTGCCGGACGAGCCCAGGAGCTCGCGCGCACGCGTCGCGCGGGTGCGCGAGAGGAAGCCGCCTCGGCGCTCGCGTGCGATCGCTCGCATGTAAGGGAGAAAGTCGACCTGGATCGTGTGGCGTTTGGAGGCGACGTAGCGCTTTGCCATTCGGGCGTCCTCGCGCCGGATCACCTCCCACATCCGCTCGCGCGAGGGCAGCTTCGTCTTGCCCTCGAGGAGGTCCGCGATCCATTCGGACTGCGCCTCGGCAAGCGGCATGATCGCTCCGAGCGGCTGAAGCAGCCCGACGAAGAACAGGCCGTCGTGGCGCGGATGGACGACCCTGCGATAGAGCGGAATCCGGTTGTCCGCCGCATCGACCACCGAGGAATCGAAGAACGGGAAGGTGATCTTGTAGCCAGTGCAGTAGATGATCAGGTCGATCTCCTCGGAGGTGCCGTCGACGAACTCGACGGTCCGCCCGCCGGCAAAGCGGGCGACGTTGGCCTTTACCTCTATGTCGCCGTGCCCGAGCCGGGGAAGGAGGTCCGACGAGACCGTGGGGTGGGCCTC
The DNA here is from genome assembly GCA_030860375.1 of Actinomycetota bacterium. GTDB lineage: Bacteria > Actinomycetota > Thermoleophilia > Solirubrobacterales > 70-9 > JALZKA01. The sequence goes on from JALZIJ010000085.1 coordinate 2,207, forward strand.
GGCGAGCTTGTGGTCGGGCTCGGGCAGGCCGTAGTCCATCGGCTTGCCTGCCGCCTTGTTGAGGGTGCGGCCCAACAGGAAACGCTGGACCGAGAGGGGCAGCCGTGAGATCAGGTCAGGCGCCAGTTCGTCCGTCGGGCGCCCGCCGACGTATTTCGGCACGATCCAGGCGCCGCGGCGCATTGCGAGAAAAGTCGCATCCGCGTTTCGCGAGCTCTCGACGGCGAGGTCCGTCGCCGAGTTGCCGATTCCGAGCACCATGACGCGCTTGCCGCGCATCACATCGGGCTCCTTGTAGGAGTGGACGTGGATCGCCTCGCCGTCGTAGGAGTCCTGGCCTTCGAAGGCTGGTTCCGGCCAGCGTGGATTCCAATGATGGCCGTTGGCCACGATCACCGATCCGTAGGCGTCGGCGCCATCCTCGCCCGAGCCCAGGTCGCGCCACCTGACGATCCAACCGTCATCATCCCGCTCGACCCGCATCACCTCGGTCCGGAAGCGAATCTTCAAGCGAAAGCCGAAGTGGTCGACGTAGTCGTCGAAGTATTGGGCAATCTGGAAGTGGTTGGGGTAGTCCGGGAGGCTCTCCGGCATCGGATAGGTGGCGTAGGCCATCGTTCGACGGGAGGTGTTGATGTGGAGAGAGCGGTAGGCCGCCGACATCCCGTTGTCGTTTAAATAACGCCAGTTTCCCCCGACCTGGGAGCCCATCTCGTAGCAGTCGAACTCGATCCCGCGCGCGTTCAGAACTTGGCACGACGAGATGCCGGACGACCCGGCGCCGATCACCGCAACCTTTCGATCGACGCTCATTGAGGACTCACTTTGTACTCGACGCCGAACTCCGAGAGCTCGGGCAGAAACGAAGCCGGGTCGAACGCCTGCGAGGGCGCGAGAGCACCCTTTCCCTCGAAGCCGGGGTCAGCGCACCGAAGCGCGCCTGCGACGATCGAGCGCGCGGTCATTCCGTACACGTCCTCGCCGCGGATCTCCCCGCGCCTGCGGCGAGCCCCCGCCCGGGCGTCGCACACGATGGTGAAACGCGCCGCGCGCCGATCATCCGTGGCTGGACCTTCGGGTAGTCGGTTTACCGCAGCGCCGAGCACTCGGCGAAGCGGCGTTTTGAGCCCAGCGCTGAGACCGGTCATGAGAAGCGGCGCAGCAATCGCGACCGGGCTCGTCGTGGAGGCTGTGAGCGCGGTCCGAACCGTCCGCGTATCCACATGGCGTGGAACCGTGATGTGTTCGCCCGCCGGATAGCGCGTCATCCGCTGAACCCCGATCGAGCCTCCGAAGTCGAACTTGCCGCGCGAGATCGAAGGATCGCCCGGCGCGTAGTCGCCCTCGAGCCATTGGACGTCGGATCCCGAGATCTGCCCGAGCGCCGTGCGGGCGGTCCCACGCGACGGCCCAAAGCCTTGGACGGCGTAGTTCAGTGAGAGCTCCGAGAGCGGGCCCATGTCACGAGCCGTTAGCGACGCGATCATGTCGCCGGGCACATAGTCGAAGCCCATGCCGGTGATGAGCGCGGCGCCGCTCTTCTCCGCGATCGGGCCGAACTCGTCGAATACCCGCTTCATGAACCCCTGCTCGCCCGTCGTGTCGAGGTAGTGCGTGCCCATCTCGGCCGCCATGCGGACGACCGGCTCGCCGTGGAGCGCGAACGGGCCCGCGCAGGCGATCACAGCGGCGCACGGCTCGATCAGTGTGCGGAGGCCTTCCGAGTCGTCGAGGGCGACCTCCTGAACGGCCGGAGAGCCACCCACCTCGGAGGCGAGGGCATCGAGCTTTGAGCTGCTTCGCCCGGCGAGGACGAAGTCGGCCCCGGCGGCTTGAAGCTCCGCCGCCACGAGGCGCCCGGTGTATCCGGTGGCGCCGTACACAACGATCCTGCCGCTCATCGTGCCTGAACCTATCCAAGCCGCCGCGTCGCTACCTTTCGCCGGGATGCCCGGACCGACCCCGCAACAGATTCGGATGCGAGAGCGCTTCGAGGCGGTGCTCGGCGTCGCGGCACCGGTGCTCGATCTGGTGCTTGCCGCCGGCGATCGGCTCTCGCGCGTTGCCGGGCCCGAGAACGAGTACTACCCCATTCGCCCGCCCGGGGAGGCGTTCGAGCTATCCCCAGTGTCGCGGCCGGACCCTGCGGCAGACGAGTCGCCGGAGCTTCCCACAAAAGCCGGGGACGAAGGGCCGGATCCGCCCGCGTAGCTTCGTCGGCGAAAGACGTCATCGACGAGCGACTCGACCCGATCCAGGAAGAGAACCCCGTCAAGGTGGTCGATCTCGTGGAGTACCGCTCTGGCCTCGAACCCCTCGCACTCGATCGTTCCTGAGAGGTGCTCGACCTCGATGCGGGTGGCACGGCGGACGTTGGCCGTCACGTCGGGCAGGCTGAGGCAGCCCTCGCGAGCGACCACCGAGCCCTCACTCGCGATCACACGAGGATTGGCCAGAACCAGCAGGCCGTTCGAAGTCTCAGCCCTTGGATGCTCGGAGACGTTGACGACACAGACCCTCACCAGCTCGCCGATCTGCGGCGCCGCGATGCCGACGCAGCGCTCGTAGGTGCCGATCGTGGCGAGGAGCTCGTCCGCGACACGCTCGACGTCTGCGGCCTGGACGGGTGCCGCGATCTCTTTGAGGATCGGGTTGGGATAGAGAAGGACGGGGCGGGCGGCCACTGGCTAGAGCGCTTCGGCGTTCAGCTCGCGCAGAGAGACCTCAACGCCGGTCTCGCCCCCCGCGCGGAGGAGCGCGGACTGCACGTCTGAGGGCGCCGCATCGCCAAGCGCGACCTCCAGGACCATCACGTACACAGGCGCTTCGTCCGAGCCGGTGAGCTTGGTCTCGAGGTCGGTGATGTTGACCCCGACCTCGGCAAGCGTGGAGGAAACCGCGTGAACGATGCCTGGCCGATCGGCGCCGTACACCGAGAGCACGTGGGAAGGCGGCGAGGGGTTGGAGCCGACCCCGACCTCTGCAACCGAGATCGCCTCGAGCTCATGCTCCATCGCGACGTCTCCCAGGCGCGCGACGACAGCCTCGCGACCGACCCCCGCCGGCACGTCGACAAGAAGCATGACGGCGAAGTGACCGCCCAGGATCGACATCTGCGAGTCCTCAACGTTGCCTCCGAGCCCGAGTAGGGCGCCGGTGACCGCAGCCACGATTCCGGGCCGGTCACTTCCGATGGCTGTCACGGCCAATTCGGGCACGAAACGGAGACTATCCGCGTCGCGCAGCCCGACCAGTCTCCCAGACTAGGATTGCGCATTCGTGAGCACCCAGGCGATTCTCGAGCGTGAACGCCGGTACCGCCGCTGGGTGGCCGGTGCTTCCATCCTGCCGCTGCTCCTCCTCGTTGCCGCCGCGGCAATTCAGTCGAGCGGCAGCACCGAGTCCGAGCTCGCCCCCGCAACGCTTCGAATCATCAACGAGGACGGTGGCCCGCTCCTCGTCGGATCGATCGTCGCGGCCCTCGCATTCGTGATGCTCGCGGCGCCACTCATCTACCTCTTCAAGGCGGCGCAGGCGCGTAGCGAACGGATGCTTGGTGCCCTTCTGTTTCTTGTCGTCTTGGGGCCGGTGCTCTTCGGGCTTCAGGGAATCATGCTGGCGGTCGGCCAGATCGACGTCGCCGAGAAGTTCGTCACCCAGGAGGCGGGTGTCGGTGACGTCTACTCGCTCTCGAACAATCTCGCGGAGGACTCGGCCCTGCAGAGCGCCGCCCTGATCGCGCAAACGATCGGTGTCCTGGCGCTCATCTTCGCGATGATCTACGTGCCGCTCTGGGCCGTCAGAACGGGGCTCCTGACGCGCTTTCACGGCACGCTCGGCATGGCGCTCGGCGCCTCTTTCATCCTCCCCCCGCTGACGGCGCTCACCTTGCCCGCGCTCCTCGCATGGTTCATGTACTTCGGGCTGATGCTCGGCGGGAGAACCCCCAAAGGACGCCCACCGGCGTGGGACGCGGGCGTGGCGGTGCCGCCGCCGGGTCGCGGCGAGGCGCCCGAGCCCGTCGCAGCCGCCGCAGGCGGAGGGATCGTCGAGGGCGATGCGACCGAGATCCCCGGCGTGGACGAGAACCCGAATGCCGCACGCCGTGAGCGAGCCAAGAAGCGCAAGCGCAAGCGGCGCCGGTAAGGCCGCGCGCCTCTTAAGTGGATGGGCCGCTCATGCCTGATGATTCTGGCCGACGGGGCCAAGGCCGAGACCTTCGAGGCGCTCCTGGCGGCGGGCGACCTACCTGCCATTTCTGAGCATGTCGTCGAGCGCGGTTCGTACCGCCGCGGGACGAGCGTCTTCACAAGCACCACCGGACCGGCACACATTCCTCTCTTGACCGGCTGCTTTCCGGGCACGGTGGGGGTTCCCGGATACCGCTGGTTCGATCGCGACGCCTATCGCGGATGGGGACCGGCGGCGCCGCATGCCCTTCGCAGCTACAACGGGCCCGAGGTCGCGTTCCTCGCCAAGGACATGGATGCCTCGCAGCCCACCTTGTACGAGCTCATGCCCGACGCCATCGGGGTTTTCGGCTTGATGAACCGTGGCCTCGAAAAGGAGCGAAACCTGAACAGTCGGGAAAAGCCCCTCATCTGGTCGCACTCCCACTGGTTTCACGACTACGAGAGAGCCGACCGCTGGGCCGGGGCCGCCCTCGTGAGGGCCGCTGTGGCCAAGAGCCGCTTTCGATTTATCGCTTTTCCGGGAATCGACTGGAACTGCCATTACGTCGGCGAGGACTGTCCTGAGGCAATCGAGTCCTACAGAGGCATTGACTCGGCCGTCGGCAGAGCCGCGGAAGCGCTCATCCAGGAGGGCACCTACGACGAGACCATGATCACGGTCGTCTCCGACCACGGACACCGAAAAGTCGACACGCACACAGACGTCGCGGTCGAGCTCGGACGGCGCCATGGAATCCGGACCGCTTACCACTCATGGCCCGCTTTCCGTCCCTCGTTCGACTGTGTCGTGTGTGTCTCCGGTAACGGCATGGCGCACATCTACCTGAGAGGCGAGGATTCAAGCTGGCGCTCGCGACCGTCCCGCGAGGTCATCCAAAGGAAGCATCCCGGGCTTCTCGAGTGGCTCGTTCGAGAGCCGGCCGTGGACATCGTCGCCACGCGCGGAGAGGCCGATGGGAGTCTGGTGGTCGAGAGCCGCGACGGGATCGCCGACCTGCGGGAGTCGTGCGCCGATGGGCAGATCCACTACGCGGCTCGCGCCGGTGCCGATCCGTTCGGCTTCGTGGGCTTGCCGGGCACCATGTCCCCACGCGAGGCGCTTGAAACAACCGTCGAGACCGAGTACCCGGACGCCTTGGCGCAGGTTGCTCAGCTATTTCGCACCCGGCGGACCGGGGACATCGCGATCTCAGCATCGCCCGGCTTCGATCTGCGCGAGCGCTTCGAGTGGCCGGAGCACTTCTCATCGCATGGGGGCCTGATTCGCGACCACATGCTCGTCCCGTTCGCCTCCAGCGTCCCACTCGCAGACGGCCCGGTCAGGACCGCGGACATCGCGACGACCGTGCTTGATTATCTGGGCGTGCCGGCCCCGTCGGGGGTCGACGGCGTCACCCGCCTGAGACGCGACTTGAGCGCCGAGCGGGCCGACGGAGCCGCGATGGCCAACCCCACCAGCGTGTAGATCGAGGCAGCGACGAAAGCCGTGGCGGCAAGGCCGATCCCCGACGCCGCTATGCGCCCGAGCTCCTCGCCTGAGAAGACGACGCCTGTGGCGCCGACGCTGGCGGGCCCCGGCCCCACCGGCAACCCGCCGATCACGCTGGTCGCCAGGAAGGCGAGCACAGCCTTGATGAAGTCGGCGTCGATGCCGACTCCGTTGATCACGATCCAAAAGCGGATTGGCTGGACCACCAGGACGATCGCCAGCAACGCAGTCAGCGCGGCAAGCGTATGCCGCGCCGCCAGAACGTCGAACGCTCGGACGAACGGACGATCGGAGAAGCGTCGCTTGAGCAAGCGCACGAGCACGACGCCGCCGCCTGCGATCCCGATCACGAGCGCGCTCCACCACCACGGGAGCCCCACCGTGAGGGTCAGGCCGAGGACTGCGACAACGGTGATCCCAGCTTCGACCAAGAGGATGACGGCGTCCGCTGTGACCATCTGGCCGACGGTCGGAGCACGCGAGCCCATGATCATCCGCACCAGGCCGATCCGCACGAACGCTCCCGCATAGGTGGGGACCACCGTGTCGGCAAGAAAGCGGGGACCACTCGTTACGTGAAGCTCGCGGGGCGGCACTCTGCGCCCGGCGGCATCAAGGCACAAGCCCCACGCCAGGGCCCGGAGGACGAGCGCCAGAAGGTGGAGGGCGACGAGCGCGAAGATCTCGAGCACGCTCACCCTCGAGAGGCCGTCGACAACCTCCGAGAAGTTGAGTGCGACCGCCACCCCCAGCGCGATGGCTGCCGCAGCGGCGATCGCGAGGTTGCGGCGAAGGCGCGACTTCTCGACCAGCTCCGCCTCCCCGATTGCGCCCATTACGCATTCTTGCCGCTCAGCGGAAGAGCAAGTCGAAGTTAGGTAAGCAGACGTTTACTTTTGGTAAGCTTGTGCTTACTTTGGCCTCCGCCACGCCAACCACGCCCCCGACACGGCGCGCCGGACCTCCCACGCGCGAGCGGATCCTGACTGCCGCGCTCGAGCTGTTTGCCTCCCAGGGCTACGAGGCGACCTCCACCGCTCAGATCGAGGCGGCTGCCGGCCTTTCACCGCGCTCCGGAGCGCTCTACAAGCACTTTCACTCGAAGGAGCAGCTCCTCGAGGTTGCGCTCGCGCAGCGCATGCAAGAGATAACGACCCTGCCTGACCGGCTCGACTTCGGGTCCCTGTCTGACCTTCGCTCGGAGCTCACGCTGATTGCGCGGTGGGGTCTCGCCGAGCTCGCGCGGGAGCGGGAGCTCGCCCTCATCGTCATGAAGGACGGCCACCGCCTGCCGCAGATCAAGCAGGCCTTCCTCGATTCGATCGTGCGGCCCGGACACGCTCTCGCGGTCGAAGTGCTGAGGCGCTACTCCGCCTCCCACGACGTCGAGTTCGACGACGTCGAGGCGTTGGGAGAAGTGCTCTGCTCGGCCCTCGTCGGCTTCGCGCTCCAGGGCTTCCTGTTCGGCAAAGGTTTCGTTGACATCGACGACGATCGCTTCGCTTCTGCACACGTAGAGGTGGCAATGGCGCTTGTCGTCCAGAACGAGAGGAGAAAGTTATGACCCAGGGAGAGGTTCTGACCCGCTACCGCTTCGAGGTGAGAGCGGTCCTGATCCAACTCGGCGCGATTCAGGGAACAATCGGTTTCTACGCACTCTTCTTCCCTCGGTCGTTCTTCGAGGACTTTCCGCTGGGGCTGAGCTGGGTCGAGGTTCTTCCTGCCTACAACGAGCACCTGACGCGCGACGTAGGCGGTTTCTTCCTCGCGACCGCGGTGATGCTCATCGCGGCGTCGATCCGCCTCGAGCGTCGCTGGGTTGTGATCTCGCTCATAGCTTTCCTGGCCTTCTCGGTTCCGCACACGACCTGGCACGCCTTCAACCTCGAGCCGTACTCCACGGGCGACGCGATCGCCAACATCGTCACGCTCGCGGCGACGGTGCTCTTGCCGCTCGGCGTTCTCTTCCTCCTTGCGAAGGAGGGGCGGGCACCGGCCCCGCCAGGCGGGGCGCCGGCGGGAAGCAACGGCTTCCGGATCGAGCCGGTCTCCGACCGGACGCGAAACCCGATGACGCGGATCTCGTACGCGATCGCCAGGCGTCGTTTCGGCGATGTGCCTGACCCGATGCGGGTCTACGCGCACAACCAGACCGTAATGACCGCGTGGGCGTTGCACGAACTCGCGACCGAGCGGGCGACGAAGGTGCCCCCGCGGCTCAAGCACCTCGCCTCGATGCGGGCAGCCATGGTCGCCGGCTGCGAATGGTGCCTCGACTTCGGCTCATTCCTCTCGAAGGGACACGGGGTGAGCCAGGACGAGATGCGCGAGCTTCCGCGTTACCGGGACTCCCAAGCCTTCGACGAGACCGAGAAGCTCGTGATGGACTACGCGACGGCCATGACCCGGAGCCCCGTCGACATCCCGGACGACTTGTTCGCGAAGCTACGCGAGCGCTTCGACGAAGCCCAACTCGTGGAGCTGACGGACATCATCGCCCTCGAGAATTACCGCGCCCGCTTCAACTGGGCCTTCGGCCTGGAGGGTCAGGGCTTCAGCGAGGGCGCGGTCTGCGTACCCCCGGAGCCCCGAACCGAGCCAAACGTCCCACGATGAGCGCTATACCGGGTAGCGCTGGACGTTCGCCGCTTACTTCGAGGCGGCGACTTGCGCTTGGAGCTCCTCGACGATCGCGGGGTCGCGAAGGGTCGAGGTGTCGCCGAGGTCTCCCTTGCCCTGCGCGATGTCGCGAAGAAGGCGGCGCATGATCTTCCCTGAGCGCGTCTTCGGCAGGTCGGCCGCGAAATGAATCGCCTTCGGCCGCGCGAGCTTGCCGATCTTGACCGCGACGTGCTCTCGGAGCTCTGACGCCATGTCGTCCGAGCCCTTTTCTGAGCCCTCCGGGGTAACGAAGGCGACGATGGCCTGGCCTGTGTCTTCGTCCGGAACGGCGATCACTGCAGCTTCGGCGACACGTTCGTTCGAGACCAGTGCGGATTCGACCTCCATCGTCGAGAGGCGGTGGCCCGACACGTTGATGACGTCGTCGATTCGGCCCACGATCCAGAAGAAGCCGTCCTCGTCGCGCCGTGCCGCGTCGCCCACGAGGTAGGTGTCCTTGCCGTAACGGTCCCAATATGTCTCGATGAACCGGTCGGCTTCGCGGAAGAGCGTCCGCGCCATGCCAGGCCAGGGCTTCGTCACGACGAGCGTGCCACCGCCCTCTTCGATCTCGTTTCCGTCCTTGTCGAAGATCGCCGCCTCAATCGCGGGCAGGGGGAGCGTGGCGGAGCCAGGCTTCGTTTCCGTCAGGCCCGGCAAGGGGGCGATCATGATGCCGCCCGTCTCGGTCTGCCACCACGTGTCGACGATCGGGCAACGCTCGCCGCCGATGTGCTCGTGGTACCAGAGCCACGCCCGTGGGTTGATCGGCTCGCCCACCGAGCCGAGCAGCCGAAGCTTCGAGAGGTCGTGCTTGGCGGGATGCTCGGAGCCCCACTTCATGCAGGCGCGGATGGCGGTTGGCGCGGTGTAGAAGATCGTCACGCCGTAGCGTTCGCAGATCTCCCACCACCGGTCCTCGGCAGGGTAGTTCGGCGCGCCTTCGTAGAGCACCGAGGTCGCCCCGTTCGCGAGCGGCCCGTAGACGATGTAGGAATGACCGGTGACCCAGCCGATGTCGGCCGAGCACCAAAAGACGTCGGACTCGTCCTTTAGATCGAACACCATCTTGTGCGTCGCGCTCACGTGGGTGAGGTAGCCGCCCGTCGTGTGGAGGATGCCCTTGGGCTTGCCGGTCGAGCCCGAGGTGTAGAGGATGAAGAGCGGATCCTCAGAGTCCATCGGCTCGGGTTCGCACTCGGGATTTGCGTCGGCGAGAGCTTCTTGCCAGAACACGTCGCGGCCCTCGGTCATGGGTGGTTCTGTCCCGCAGCGGTCGAGGACGATGATGTGCTCGAGCGCGTCGAGCTCATCGGCGATCCCGTCGACCTTCTCCTTCATCGGCAGCGGGTCGCCGCGGCGAAGCGTGGCGTCTGCGGTGACAAGCGCTTTCGCATCGGAGAACTCCATCCGCTCGCGTACGGATTCGGGCGAAAAGCCGCCGAAGACGACGTTGTGGATCGCGCCGATCCGCGCGCAGCCGAGCATCGCCGCGATCGCCTCGGGCACCATCGGCATGTAGATTCCAACGACGTCACCCTTCCCGATGCCGAGGTCTTTCAAGACGTTCGCAAAGCGCTGCACCTGGTCGAGCAGCCACGCATAGGTGACCTCTATGCGCCCGCCGTCGTCATCGCGGTCGTCCGCGTCCTCGGCTTCCCAGTACAAGGCCACCCGCTCGCCGTTCCCGGCGGCGACGTGGCGATCCAGGCAGTTGGCCGAGACGTTCAGCTTGCCGTCCGTAAACCATTTCGCGTGCGGCGGATCGGACCAGTCGAGCACCTCGTCCCAAGGCTCGATCCACTCCAGCTTCTCGGCCCAGCTTGCCCACCAAGCTTCGGGGTCGGAGGCGGCCTTCTCGTAGACGCCCGGGTCGGAGATGTTCGCGTCAGCGGCGAAGCCGTTGGGAGGCGGGAACGTTTCCTCCGTCTCCATCAAGACGTCGAGCTCGGGCACCTCCACCTCTCCGTCTGCAGCCTCGCCGTTCTCTCCGCTCTCGTCCGTCACGACCGCCTCCTTCCATCGGCTTTACGCGATCCTACGCCTGATTCCTACCCGGGAACCTGCGCACCGACGCATCCAGTCTCCTAAGCTCACCGTGTGATTCGAGAGCGCAGGGACTCATGGCACGCACGCGTCGCAATCGCCGTGGCGGCCATCGCCGGCCTCGCGGCGCCATCGGCCGCCCAGGCCCAGTCCGCGAAAGAGATCCGGGACTACTGGACGCCCGAGCGGATGGAGAACGCGATCCCCGGTGATGCGCTGCTTTCCGGCGTGGGCCCGGTCGACGATGCGCTCGGGACCCTCGGGCTGGCGGGGTCTGACTCCGAGCGCGACGCCAAGAAGGTCTCGGATCCCACCAGGCGAGGCAAGCGAACGCACGGGAAGGTGTTCTTCAGGCTCGGACTGGTCAATTACCAGTGCTCGGGGACGTCCGTGAAGGCCAAGACGCGCAGCCTTGTCGTGACCGCCGGGCACTGCATCTACAGCGAGGCTGATGGTTACGCGTCGAGGTTCGAGTTCGTGCCGGCTTACCGGAACGGCAACGCGCCGTTCGGCGAATGGCCGGCGCCGAGGTCGGAGCTCAAGGCCACTGACCAGTGGGAGGACAACGAGAACATCCGCTACGACGTGGGGATGGCGACCGTCTCAAAGACCGGAGGCAAGAAGCTGGCAGGAAAGGTCGGGGCTCGCGGCATCGCTTTCAACAAGGGGCGCGATTTGACCTTCAACGTTTTCGGCTATCCGGCAGGGGATCCGTACGACGGCGAGAGCATGTACAAGTGCCGATCGCGGGCAATGGGCACCGACAAGCAAATGAGCCCGCCCCGGCCGACGAGGATCGCCTGTGATCAGACGGGTGGCTCGAGCGGCGGCGGCTGGGTCATCAGCCGAGGCCGCGTGAACTCAGTCGTCTCGTACGGCTACGAGTGCGCGATCATCCTCGACCCGCTCTGCGAGAATCCCGAGCGAGGCAACCTCTTCGGGCCGTACTTCGGCGGCGAGGTGAAGGAGCTCTACCGCTCGCAGAAGCGGTAGGCGATCTGAGTGAGCTGGCGTCGACCCCCCGGACGCAGATTCACTCAGTTCGCTAGGCGCCCGTCGCGACGCGCTTTCGGTGCGCCCGGATCTCGCTCATGATCCGCTCGAGCCTGGGCTCGGTCGTGGAGTCCACATGATTCATCCCCGCGGCGATGGCCGGGTGGACGGTCGCGATCCGCTCATGCATGGCCTGCGCGACGGCCCGGTAGGTGGGATGGCCTTCGCGGCCCGAGCGAAGCTCGCAGAGGTGCATGGCCTCCCGCGCGTTGAGGTCGAGGATGTAGCGGATCCGGTAGCCGAGGCAGAGGGCATACGGAGCGGCATCCGTCATCCCCTGAGCCTCGAGGCGCTCGAACTCTGCTCGCGAAGTATCGAGCGCGCGGCGGTAGATGTCACCCGCGCCGGCATCGACGACTTCGGCAGGCACGCCGGCCCCCAGCTCGGGACCGAGACGCTGCCACTGGCAGGTCAGCATCCGATGGCGCTGGAGGTCGCGAAAGCCGCCGTAGTCGGAAACGATCTCAAAGCGGTAGCGCACCGCTTCCCAGCCGCGGCCGGGGCGGTGGCGGCGGTTCTCTCGCGCGCCTGAGAGCCCTGCGATCAGCTCGGCGCGCTCGAGCGGGTCGAGGTCGTCGACGCGCCGGCGTATCTCTCCCTCGCCCACCCCGGTCGACTCGTATAGGGACGAGGCGAGAAGGTCGGCCTCGCTGCCATCGACGTGGACCAGTTCAACCGAAGGGGCATCAGCCGGCTCGCGGCGGTCGAGGCCGAGCCGCGCCACCGCACTCTCGGTCGCCTCGCGGCGTGAGCGCAGGTAAGAGATCCACTCGCCACCGCGCTCGGGTCGGTCAACGCGAGCGACGAAGCTCGGGATCACGTGACGGAGCTCTTCGAGGATCATCGAGCCAAATTCGCGCGCCTCGGGCAGCGGGGACGCGAAGAGCCGGAGCAAGAGTTGCTCGTATGCCTGCCCCGAGGCGAAGATTCCGACGTGGCTCAGGGTCGAGGCGGGAAGGAGTCCGCGCAAGAGGTCGAGCGCTTTGGCGCGGATCGAGCTCCTCCAAGCCCCCTCGGGCTCGTCCCCGCGTGGCCAGCGCTCGGCCGCCCAAGCCGTGACGATCTGGAGGCCCTCGGAGTAATCGCGAAAGATCGAGTCCATCGCCTCGCGATAGGCAGGGCCGAGATGCTCGTCGGAGTAGAAGCGGTAGCCGCCGCCCGGCATCGGCTGGTCGTAGGCGATGTAGCGGGTGGATTGCTCGAGGTACGCGGCAAGCCGGCCGCGCTGGAGAACCTTCGTCAAGAGGTTCGACGTCCACTCGCACGCGAGATGGGCGCCGCCGACCTGCGCGATCGAGTCGTCGCCGTATCCGATGAAGACGCGCTCGTAGAGGCCGGCGGCACGCTCTCCCTCTTCGCCGTCGAAAGGTCGGGTGTCCGAGCCAACCTCGCCGGCGAACTCGTCGAGGTAGAGCCTTCGAAGCGTCCCGCCCCAGCGCGAATAACGGGCGAACATCGCGCCCTTGACCGTCTCGGGCAGGTTCGTGAGCGCAAAAACGGGACGGCCGAGGTTGGTGAAGTGAGGTAGGAGGAGGTCACTCTCCTCGCGTGTGAATTCTTCGACCGGGTAGCGCACGGGCAGCGGATACTAAACGCGGCACCGAACGGCAAAGCCAAAGGCAGGCTTGGTCAGATGTCCGGCGTACGGCTTGGTTCCGGGCTCGACTCGCCATACTTAAAATGAGGTAATCGAAAACGCGAGGGGACTTCATGCGTCCTGGCTGATTGCCTATGTCGTCCGGGAGCGCGTCCACTTCTTGGCCTCTCGTGACGCTTCACGTCCTTCTCATTTCGGCCACCGCCGTCCGGTGTCTGCGGGACACCCTCGAGGAGCGCGAATGGCAGTATCGGCGCTTCGCCCTCGAGGCCGTGAACCTCTCCGAGCGCATCCGTGGCGGCGGTCACCCAGACAAGCTCGAGAGCGCAGAAGGCGTAAAGCGCAAGCTTGCTCTGCTCGCCTCAGAGACGGTCTGAGCCCTGACCCTCCTCCAAACCGGGGATGTCGAGGTTTTGACTGCGCCGGAAAGGAGCATCGGCGGGCTATACAGATGACGGTCGGGACATGATGCGAGGACGAGTCAACTCCACATTATCCCGCGGCTACGGGACGCTGGCGGGACTAGGGATCATCGGCGCTGCAATTCTCGCGGTGCCCTCGACGCTGCTCCTAGACCCCCGACCTCCGTCCGAGGCCTATCTCGCGACTGTCGCTGGCCTCGTGACCGGTCTGATCTGCATGGCGTTGCCGTGGGAGCGCATGGACTTCCGCTGGCTTCACGTCGTGGGTCTCATCGCCACCGTCGAGGCCGCTGTCGCCGTCGCCGTTTTCGGTCAGTCTTACACGGCGTTCTTCTTCGTCATCGCGGTGGCCGTCGCGTACGTGACTCCCGAAGCGAAGGCACTCATCGCGCATCTGCTGGTGATCGGCGTAGCCCTCTTCGGGCCTGCTCTGTGGGGACCTGCGGGCCCTGAGGAGACGCTCCAGGTGGCGCTCGTGGTGTTTCCGCTCCTCTGCCTCAGCACGGGGATCTTCTGCTACCTGCGTCAGCGCATGGTGGCGGACCGGAACTCCTACCGTGTTTTCGCCGAGGAGACGCTCTCCCTCGCGACGCGGATCGCGGGTCGGCCGCTGAGCGCCGGCCTTCCGCCGGCAGGTGGTGATGTTGATCTGCCTTCATGGTCTCGCGGGCTCAGAATCTCGACCCGCGTCTCCGGTGCCGCTGCCTGCGTTCTCGCGCTTCCGCTCATCTCGGCGGGTCTCGCCGTGGCCGGAGTGAGGCTCCCTTCCTTTGCAGCGGACACCCTGGGAAGCGTCGGGATCGAGCTCCCGAACCAGGACAGCTCAAGCGATGAGGCGAAAGCTGCCACCGACGACGTGCCTAAAGCCCCGCATGGTGCCGGCAAAGGCGGCGATCAAGAGCCAAGCGCTGTCTCCCGGTCCGTCACCCCGCCGGCCAACAATCAGCTGGGGATGCCGGGAACCGACGAGGAGTCCGGCTCGCGGATCGATACCGCGGCGGTCATCGGCGGTGCAGATGACCCGGGCGCGCCATCTGCTTCCCCCACTTCGCCCGAGGGCGAGACCGCGAGCTCACGAGGTGGCGACGGCGGCTCAGAGGGCGGAGCGAGTTTACGAAGCGGTCTTGGCAGTGCACTCGACGGGACTCTTGGCAGTGCACTCGACGGGACCCTGAGCCGCATCGACGGCCTCCTGGGCGGAATAATGCGAAACGAGGAGTCCAGGGAGTCCGAAGGGGCCGAACGTAAGGCGGCGCCTCCGCCCGAGAGCGACTCAGCCGAGCGTGGAAGTGATGGATTCGCCGGCTCCGGAGACGAAGTCGACGAGGGGAGTGGGGATGATGCCGAAGAAGACGGTGGCGAAGGCTGCGACGACGGTGAAAGCGACGATGACGCGGCAGCGGATCCCTCGTGCGACGTCGAGCTCGGGTGAGCCGCCGGCCATTGCGGGCAGGACGCGATGCCCCGCCTCGGGCGTCGGGTCAGACAGATAGGCGGGCCGCATCCACACCGCGGCGATGACCCGCAGGTAGTAAGCGAGCGAGATCATCGTGCCGACGGCGATCATCACGCCGAGCCAGGTGAAGTCGCCGGCGACGGAAGCCTCGATCAGATAGAGCTTGCCGATGAATCCGGCGGTCCCCGGTAGCCCAGCCAAGGCCAGCATCGCGATGGTCAGCGACCAAGCCAGCACGGGCCGCTCGCGGCCCAGTCCCTGGATCGCGCGGATGTCGTCGCCGAAAGCTGTCTCGCGCTCGCGAATTGTGATCACGGCGAACGCCGCAAGGTTCATAAACGCGTACGCCGCGAGATAGAAGAAGAGCGCCTGGATCCCGACCTCGTTTGCGGCCACGATTCCGGCCAGCATGTAGCCGGCTTGGGCGATGCCCGAGTAGCCGAGAAGCCGTTTGAGCGAGCTCTGGGTGAGCGCGCCGACGTTGCCGACCACGATCGAGACGGCCGCGAGCGCCGCTAGCGCGGGCTGCCAATCGCCCACCGCCGGGCCGAGCGCGACCTCGAAGAACCGCGCGAACACGGCGAAGGCAGCGGCCTTTGTAGCGACGGCCATGAACGCGGTCACAGGGGTCGGCGCGCCCTGATAGACGTCGGGCGTCCACTGGTGGAAGGGCGCGATCGAGAGCTTGAAGGCAAGCCCCGTCACCGTCAGCGCGATCCCGATCAGGATCAGGGGATCGTCCGCGAGGCCCGAGCCGATACCTTCGCGAATGCCCGAGAAGTCAGTCGAGCCCGAGCCGCCGTAGATGAACGCAAGGCCGTAGAGGAGCGTCGCCGAGCCGAGGCCTCCGACGATGAGGTACTTGAGGCCGGACTCGAGCGACAGCTTCCGGCGAAGCGCCGACCCGCACATAACGTAGAGCGGGACCGACAAGAGCTCGAGCCCGACGAAGAAGATCACGAGGTTCTGCGCCATCGCCAGGAGGGTCATGCCGAGGACGGATGCAATGAGGAGCGCCTGGAACTCACCGTGGCCGCCGGGGCCGGGCGCCCGATCGGCGGCCTCCTCGCGCCAGCTCAGGGGGATCACGAAGACCGCGCAGAGGATCGAGATGAAGGTTGCGATCAGTCCAAGCTCGTCGAGGCGGAGCGCACCTGCCACGAGGTCGCCCTCCTCACCGAACTGCCAGATCGCAAGGCCCGTCGCAGCGCCGTAAGCGGTGAAGCTCGCGAGGGAGACCAGCGCTCGCTGCGCACGTCCGACGAGGCCGACGAGGAGCACCACGACGAGGCCGACACTAAGCGCAATGATCGGTGAGAGGCCGGCATAGTCCACGTCGGGGGCGTTGAACGCCTGGGCGAGGATCATGGGCGCGAAACCACCTCGTCGGGCGCCCCGGCAGAGACCGCACCGACCTTGTCCTGGATCGCCGCCTCGCCCCTCTGGAGGATCAGCGTCGGGTAGAGCGCCGTGGCGACGATCACGAGAACGAGCGGTACCAACACCGACCCGTCCCGAAGCGTCAGCTCACGCGATTCGACCCCTTCAGGCAGCCTGTTGTGCATCGTCTTCTGGTACAGGCGAAGGGCGTAGAACGCGGCCATTGCGACCCCAGCCATTGCGATCACGGCGTAAGTCGCATGCTCGTCGAAGAGGCCGTTCAGGATGTAGAACTCGCCGATGAAGTTCGAAGATCCGGGCATTGCAAGGGTGGCCAGCGTGACGATCAAAAACAGCGCGGCAAGGACCGGCGCTCGCATCGCGGCGCCGCCCATCTCGCGCAGGTCCTCGGTCCCGTAGCGCTCGGCCAGGACCGCCACGATCAGGAAGAGCGGGGCGACCACAAGGCCGTGGTTCACCATCTGGAGCACCGCGCCGCTGGCGCCGTCCGCAGTCAGCGAGAAGACGCCGAGCGTAATGAAACCGAGTTGGGCAATCGAGGAATAGCCCGCGATGAGCCGCACGTTCGTCTGGGTGAAGGCCATCGCCGAGCCGTAGAGGATCGAGAGGAGGGCGAGGACCAGTACGAGCTCCTGAAACTGGACGGTGGCGTCTGGAAAGATCGGAAAGACGACCCGCAGAAAGCCATAGGCGGCGACCTTCGGCAATACCCCCGAAAGCAGGGCGAGCACGGGCAGGGGCGCCGCCCGATAGGCGTCGGGCATCCAGCCGTGAAGCGGGAAGGCGGGCATCTTCACGAGGAACGCCGCGGCAAAGAAGCAGAAGATCCATTCCTGGCTTCCCTCAGGCAAGACATTCGCGCGCAGATCGGACATGGCGAAAGAGAGCTCGCCCGTCGCCTCCGACGTAAGGATGGCCGTCGCGATCGCGCCCACCAGCATGAGGAGCGAGCCAACCAGGGTGTAGACCATCATCTTGATCGTCGCCCGGACCCGGTCGCCCGTCCCGTAGCTTCCGATAAGGAAGAAAAACGGCACCAGCATGAGGTCGAAGAACAAGACGAAGAGAAGAAGATCCTGAGCGAGGAACGCGCCGAGGATGGCGAACTCGCCGATCCCCAGCATGAGGAAATAGTTCTTCGGGCGGTCCGGCATGCGCCACGCGGACCACGCGAAGCTCGCAGTCCAAAGAAGGGCCGTCATGACGACCAGGAACAGGCTGATCCCGTCGATGCCGAGCTGGAAGCGCACGCCCAGCCCGGGGATCCACGTCTCGTCGATGACGTGCTGGAGGCCCGGCACGCCGGAGTCGAAGCCTGCGACGAGGGCGATCGAGAGGCCAAGAGTCACCAGGGAACCGAGCACCGAGAGCGGCGCGACGAGTCGTGCGGGGAGTAGCGCAGCAACGATTGCAACGCCGATCGGTACGCAAAGGATCGCGATCAGCATCGCGGGCTCTTCACGAGAGAACCTCTACCGGCACATGCTGCTTTCGGGGCGAAGCCCCTCACTGAGATACCACCAAGAAGTACAGAGCGAGCGCCGCGAAGCCGCCGAGCACGAGCAGGGCGTAGGCGCGGACGAACCCGGACTGCGCGCCGCGGACCAGGAGGCCCATCTCTCGGACGGCCCCCGCCGTCGCGGTGACGATGCCGTCGACGACGACCCGCTCGATGACGTTGTCGGCGAACTGTCCCGCTCTGATCGCAGGCCGGTAAACCAAGAGATCGATCGCCTCGTCGAAATACCACTTGTGCTGGAGGAAGCCGTGGACCCCCTCCATGCGCGAGCGCAGGCGATGAGTGAGGCCGGGGCGGGCGACGTATACGAGATAGGCGAGCCCGATGCCGCCGAAGGCCATCAGCGCCCCTACGAGGAGGCCGAGATAGGCAGAACCCTCGGAGGGCACGATGTGGAAGAGCTCGGACTCCTCGAAGGTCCCCTCGAGGAAATGCTCCATTCCAGCTGTGACCCCCGGCAGCTGGATGAACCCAGCAACGATCGAGAGCGCGGCGAGGGTTGCCATCGCGATCCGCATGCCCGGCGCGCGCTCGGCGATGTGGTGCTCGGAGCCCGGAAACCCGACATCGGTGTCCTCCCTCTCGCCCGTGGCGGGGTTCATGTGCTCGCCGTGGGCGAGGTGGCCCCGCTCGAGCTGCCTCGCCTCTTCGCATGGCTTGCCGAGGACCACGCGAAAGCCGATCCGGAACGCATAGAAGGCGGTGAGGAAGGCAGCGAGATAGCCCCCGATCGCGAAGATCCAGTACATGCCCCCGCGCTCGGCGGCGAAGACGAGGATTTCGTCCTTCGAGAAGAAACCCGACATGAGCGGGAAGCCCGCAAGGGCAAGGCCGCCGATGATGAAGGCGAACGAGGTGAAGGGCATCGCGCGCTTAAAGCCGGACATCTTGTCGATGTTCTGGTTTCCGGCCATCGCTCCGATCACGGAGCCCGCGGCCATGAAGAGGAGCGCCTTGAAGAAGGCGTGAGTCATGAGGTGGAAGATGCCCGCCGTGTAGGCACCGATCGAGACCCCGACGACCATGTAGCCGATCTGACTCATCGTCGAGTAGGCGATGATCCGCTTCAGGTCGGTGACGACGAGCGCGATGGTGGCCGCAACTATCAGCGTGGCGAGGCCCAAGAACGCACCGATATCCGCGGCGGTGGGGGCGAGCTCAAAGAGCGGGTGTGCGCGGGCGATGAGGTAGACGCCGGCGGTAACCATCGTCGCCGCGTGAATCAGCGCCGAGACCGGCGTGGGCCCCTCCATCGCGTCAGGGAGCCAGGTGTGAAACGGGATCTGTGCGGACTTCGCGAACGCCCCGACGAGGAGGCAGAGGCAGATCGCGACGATCGTGCCGTCGTTGGTCTCGAAGTGGCCGCGGGACTCCTCGAAAACCGTGAGGTAATCGAAGGTCCCAAGATCGCGGAAGATGAGGAAGGCCGCGATGACGAGCCCGATGTCGCCGACCACGTTGATCACGAATGCCTTCATCCCGGCGGCGGTTGCCGTAGTGCGCCGGTACCAGAACGAGATCAGCGCATACGAGGCGAACCCGACGAACGCCCAGCCGACAATGAGGAGGACGAAGTTCCCCGCTAGAACCAGGAGGAGCATCGAAAAGACGAAGAAGTTGAGGTAGGCGAAGAAGCGCGCGTAGCCCCGGTCAGAGACCATGTAGGCGGTCGAGTAGAGGTGGATGAGCGTCGAGACGCCGGTGACGACGAGGCACATCACGACCGAGAGCGGATCGACCAGGATTCCCAGCTGGATGTCGAGACCGACCGAGGTCGCGTAGTCCCAGGCCGACGAGGTGAGTTGTCGCTCCTCGGTGGGCTCGCCCAGGAGCATCGCGAATGCGCCAATCGCGCTTGCGAATGCGAGGCCGATCGCTGCCGTGCCGATCCACCCAGCCGTCTTTCCTCCCCAGCGGCGATGTCCGAGGCCGATCAGGATCGAGCTCGCGAGGGGAAAGGCCAGGACGAGCCAGCCGAAGTCGGTGGCGCTCATCCCCTGAGGCCTCGGAGCTCGTCGATGTTCAGCGGCAGCCGTCTGCGGAACATGGCGACGATCAGGCCGAGGCCGACCACGACCTCACAC
>JALZIJ010000109.1 GCA_030860375.1 Actinomycetota bacterium
GAAAAGACCGTGTTCGACCCACCGAGAGCAAGGGCGGTGCCCCCCGTCAGCACTAGGAACATGGATCCGGTTGCCATCACGTTGGCGTAGGTCAGATGCACGCGGATTCTCTTTGCCACAGGATTCCTCCTTCAAGTTCGCTTACCAAGATGCGCATCGCGGCGTCGCCGCTCGAAGTTCCCTCGCCTTTGTTCACTACCAGCGCCACGGATGAGGTCACGTTGGCGAACGTCAGGCGCTCGCGGATGGCCTTGGTCATGTGCTGCGTCCTCCTTCGCCTAGATCTCGGGGACGACCTGCGCCGCCAGCGTGCGCTGCCCGACCGAGACGCTGGCCGGACCCGACAGCTTCAGGAGGATCGTCTGGTCGCCGGCTGGGAAGCCGTCGCACACGAAGGCCCCGATCGTCGATTGGCTGCCTCCCGCTGGGACGGTGGTGGTGAAGTTGGCGGTGTGCTCGGGGTGGCCCTGATGGATCAGCCGCACCACCACGTCGGCGCTTTCGCCCGAGTTGTTGGTCAGCTCGACGGCGGCCTGGGCGACGGCCGACCCGCCCTTGTCGTCGACCCCGAGCGTCGTCTTGGCGACGGTCGTAAACCCGGCCTTTGGGCTCAGGTTCACCTTCTCGGCGGTGGTGACCCCGTCGCCGCCGACCGGGAAGTTGAGATCACGGACTTTGACGGCGTCGTTCTTGATGTCGCCTGAGTCGATCGCGGCGTAGGCGACGCCGCCGCCAAGCGCGAAGAAGAGCGCGACGTAGGCGACCACGTTGCTGCGGATATGGCTTCTGATTGTGCCGGGCATAGTCATCATTTCTCCGTTCGCTTGTCTTGTCACGGTTCGCTTTAGGGCACCGCGGAGGTGCTCTCGCACGCCACCGCCTCGTCGATTCCATCGCCGCCGAAGCACGAGTCGACGTTGTCGCCACCGTTTAAGTAATCCGACCCGCTGCCGCCCGACAGGTAGTCAGAGCCGGCCAAGGCTTCGATCACATCGTCTCCGCTCTGGCCGAATAGGCGGTTGTCCTCGGCACCTCCCCTAAGACGGTCATCCCCTTCGCCGCCAAAGACATCGATGTTCTGCCCTTTTATGTTCGTCCCTGCTTCGGTGCTGATGAGGTCCGCCCCGTCACCGCCGTAAAGAGATTCGTTGTTTTGCCTGCCCCCGAAGATCCTGTCTGGCCCGTCGCCGCCATAGGCCTCGAAGATGTTGGAGTCGAAGGCGATGAGAAGGACGAGCTTGTCCTCGCCGTCGCCGCCGAAAGCGCTTGCGCTGAAAACGGCGTCATCGCCTG
Organism: Actinomycetota bacterium; assembly: GCA_030860375.1. Classification (GTDB taxonomy): domain Bacteria; phylum Actinomycetota; class Thermoleophilia; order Solirubrobacterales; family 70-9; genus JALZKA01. Next base: position 1,294 of record JALZIJ010000109.1, read on the forward strand.
GACCGCCGTAGCCCTGATCGGAGCCGTCGCCGAGTTCGAGTTGGTCATCCCCCGTTCCGCCTCTGACAATGTCTGCGGGAGGGAATTCAGCCTCACCGGAGCCATCCTGCGCTCGATCGTCATCGGCTCCGAGGTACACCTCGTCATTGCCGTCCCCGGTGCACACGCGGTCTTCCCCTTGACGTCCGAGGATCACATCGTCACCGTCCCTGCCAGCAATGACGTCGGGCCCTGAGGTGCCCCGCAGGTAGTCCCGGTTGTTGGACCCGGTGATGGTCGCTTCGACGCCCATGCATTCGGCAGCGGCGGCCGAGGCCGGCAGGACGGCGGCGGCGAGCATGGCGAGCGAAGCAACGGGCAAAAATCCGCTCAGGCGGCTTACTTGCTTTCGAGCGGACCTACTCACAGTTGTGCACCTCCCGGGCCAAGCAGAAGTCGATTCCGTCGCCCCCCCAGGCAACATCGCCACCGGCCCCTCCGACCAGGTGATCGTCGCCAGAGCCCCCACGCATGTATTCGCGCCCGCCACGCCCAAATACACGGTCATCACCGCTACCGCCATATAGGTAATCCCGCTGCCCCGCTCTGCTGCCGACGAGGAGGTCGTCGCCATCCCCGCCGTAAAAATTCGCAGGACTCTTGCCGTCCGCCTCCATTCGGTCACTGCCACTTCCCCCCTCTGTCCATTTGGCAGCGCCGCGAATGTCGTCGTCGCCGCTTCCGGCGCAGACGGTGTCTTCACCCTGAGCTTGGACGACGTCGTCACCACTTAGGGCAACGACGATGTCGCTGACGCCCTCCTGGCTAGAGAGGAGGTCACTTCCGTCTGTGCCTACGACCGTTGCTTGCAGTCCGTTGCAAGAAAACTGCGGCTTCTCGGGAGCGGCGACGGCTTCTCCGGCCAGAGAGATGATTCCCAAGAGCCCCAGCCCTAGAGCCAGATTCCGGATCGTGGCCTTTGCGTTCCTCATCGCGTCCTCCCTCGTAGCACTTACGTTCTGCCGGGCCTCGGGCACGATCATGTCCGCTCAGAGCGTCGTTCGCAGTGGGGAGCGACCCTACTTTTTAGGAGATCGTGGTGAGGAACTACACCTAGGTGATGCCGGCCTCGTCGCCCAATGCCGCCGGAAGCTCAGCGCGAGATGCGATTTCGAGCGTGCCGTATGCGTTGCCGACGTGCTTTTCGACCGTCGTGCGCGATTGGCAGCTCGTTCGCCGACTATTCCCAGTCAGCGAAGCGTTCGCAGCGGAGAGCCAGCTTACTTTTTAACCGGCGAGGCTTGACCGCACTCGGAATCAAGCTGTCGAGGCGCCGAAGCCCAAAAAGTAGGGGGCTCCCCCACTGCGAGGGGCGCTCAGATCCAGGAAACTCGCTAACGAGAAACGGCCCGGACCATGAGCGGCCCGAGCGCTTATCGACGAATGAAAGGGGACAAGATGCGAGCGAAGAGGCGATTTTGGGGGTTCTCGGACCGTCTGACCTATGCGAACGTGATGGCGACCGGAGCGATGTTCTTCGCCCTTGGAGGTGCGGGTGCTTACGCCGCGGCGACCATCACCGGAGATGATGTCGTCGACGAATCCCTGACTGGAAAGGACATTCGCAACGACTCAGTTGGCCTGGGCGACGTTGGTTTCAGCCCGTTCTACCTCGTGACCGGAGGTTTTGAGCAGCGCGTCTATTCGCGCGGCGAGGCGGGACGGGTGTCCGCGCCGTGTCCGCGCAACACGAAGGTCGTCGGCGGGGGCTGGAGTCACAGCGGACCCGACCCCCGTGATTTTGCCGTGCACTCCGACGATGTTCACAACGTGGCCAACGGCTGGCAAGTGATCGGCAAGAACGTCGGCGGATTCGGCGTGCCCGATATCCGGGTCAGTGTCCACGCCCTATGCGTGGGTCCCAAGAACAACTGACTATCGGCCCCTACAGCGGGATGTTCCCGTGCTTTCGCTTGGGCTGCTCGACTCGCTTGGTCTGGAGGGTGCGAAGGGCCCGGATCAGCTTCGGGCGCGTCTGGCGGGGCTCGATCACGTCGTCGAGGTAGCCGCGCTCGGCCGCCGAGTAGGGGTTGGCGAAGCGGGCCTTGTAGTCGTCCATCAGGCGGGCACGGCGCTCGTCGGGCGTCGGAGAGCTCGCGATGTCCTTGCGGTAGATGATGTTGACGGCGCCCTCGGGACCCATGACCGCGACCTCCGAGGTGGGCCAGGCGAAGTTGAAGTCGGCCAGCATGTGCTTCGAGTTCATGACGTCATACGCGCCGCCGTAGGCCTTGCGAGTGACGACGGTGAGCTTCGGCACCGTCGCCTCGGTGAAGGCGTAGAGGAGCTTTGCGCCGTGGCGGATGATGCCGCCCCACTCCTGCGAGGTGCCCGGCATGAACCCCGGTACGTCGGTGAAGGTCAGGAGCGGGATGTTGAACGCGTCGCAGGTGCGCACGAACCGCGCGCCCTTGCATGACGAGTCGATGTCGAGGACGCCGGCCAGGTGCTTCGGCTGGTTGCCGACGACGCCGACCGAAAAGCCGTCGAGTCGCGCGAACCCGCAGACGATGTTCTGCGCCCAGTGCTCGTGGACTTCGAAGAACTCCCCGTCGTCGACGATCCGGCCGATCACGTCGCGCATGTCGTAAGGCTTCGACGGGTCGTCGGGGACGAAGGTGTCGAGCTCGGGATCCTCGCGATCAGGGTCGTCGTAGGGCTCGACTCGCGGCGGCATCTCGAGGTTGTTCTGAGGCAGGAAGCCGATCAGGTAGCGGACGTCTTCGAGGCATGACGCCTCGTCTTCGGAGGCGAAGTGGGCGACGCCTGATTTCGAGTTGTGCGTCATCGCGCCGCCGAGGGCCTCGAACTCGACCTCTTCGCCGGTGACCGTCTTGATCACCTCGGGCCCCGTGATGAACATGTGCGAGGTTTCCTTCACCATAAAAATGAAGTCCGTCATCGCCGGGGAGTAGACGGCGCCGCCGGCACACGGGCCCATGATCACGCTGATCTGGGGGATCACGCCGGAGCACTGGACGTTCCTGACGAATACGTCGCCGTAGGCGCCAAGCGAGACGACGCCCTCCTGGATGCGAGCGCCGCCCGAATCGTTGAGGCCGATCACGGGCGCTCCGACCTTGGCGGCGAGGTCCATGATCTTCACCATCTTCTCCGCCATCACCTCGCCGAGTGAGCCGCCGAAGACCGTGAAGTCCTGTGAGAAGACGAACACTGGGCGACCATCGACGGTGCCGTAGCCCGTGACGACCGCGTCGCCCCATGGACGGTTCTTGTCCATCTCGAAGTCGTGGGTGCGGTGGCGGACGAAGGTGTCGAGCTCCTCGAACGAGCCTGGATCGAGAAGCTTTTCGATCCGCTCGCGAGCGGTCAGCTTGCCCTTCGCGTGCTGCTTTTCTACCGCGGCCTCTGATGCCGAATTGATGGCTTGCTCGCGAAGCTCGCGGAGGTAGTTGAGCTTCTCTTCGTGGGTCTGCGGATAGCTCTGGCGCAATGTGGCCCGGAATCTACCCGGCGCGCTCGAGCATCGACGCCAGCGCGTCTACCATCACGGGATCGAGCTCCGTCCCTGCGAGTGCCCGCACCGCGCTGGGCGCCGAGCCCTCCGTGATGAGCTCGTCGCATCGCTTTGCTGCCCTGACGATCCTTGAGACGACGGGAATGTCGGCGCCGGAGAGACCGGCCGGGCCGCTGCCGTCGTAGTGCTCCGCAGTGCGAAGGAGCCATTCGCAGATCACGGAGGGGATACCGGCCCCTTCGGCAAGTTGTGCGCCTGCCTCGAAGCGGCCACCGACCGCAGCTCGCTCCTCGTCCGTCCAGGTCGAAGGGTCGCGAGCGAGAGCTTCGGCGGAGACATAGATCTTGCCGACGTCGGCAAGGCGCGCGGTCTGGCGGCAAAGCTCGGCCTCGGCGCGCGCGAACCCGAGCCCCACCGCTGCTGCCAGCGCGTATGCGCCGGTTGCCTCCGCGCGATGGGTCGAGCCTGCGATGTGCGCCTCGAGCCCTTCGAGCAGGGGTTCGCCCCGCTCGCGGATGAGCTCCGCGAGCGCCGGATCCGAGGCGGACAGGTCAGCCTTTGGAGAAGGGCCGTCGATCGGGCGTTCCGAGCTCATCGAGGAGCCTCTCCAGCGCGTCGCTCGTAACGGGGCCTGTGCTTTGGTTTGTGGCCGTGATCTCCACCGCGGTGCCGAAGCCGCTATCGCGGAGCGCGACCTGCATGCGAGCCTCGCTTGCCGGCGCCACACTTCGCCATCCAAGACGCCGCCCGGGGACTCGTTCGGTGATCTCGATCTCGACCGGAGCGCGTGACCCGACGATGCCGCCCATCCAGCTCTCCAGGCGTGGGTGGTCGTCGGCGAGCTCCCAGAGCTCCGGTGCCGACTTCACGAGGGTGCGCTTCGCTTTCGTCTCCATCCGGCGAGTCTTCGTGTGACGACTCCGGTTTCCTCTGATCCGGCGTACCATTCGTGAGGATGCAAGATTTGGCCAAGAAAGGGAAGTCGGACGACGATCCGGTGCGACTTCGCCGGCTGAAAGCCGACGCGGCCAGGCCGATGAGCGAGAACTTGGCGGAGGGCATCAGGTTGAGCCACGCCCTGCTCAGGTTCGCCGGATCCGCCAATCGATGAAGGAGGCGGCCTTTCACGAGATTCTCGAGAATCTCGTGAACGCTGGCGTTGACTTTGTCTTGATCGGAGGACTCGCGCTCAACTCATGGGGCGTCGTCCGAGGAACGAAGGACGTCGATGTGGTGGTCTCGCCCGACTCCGAGAACCTGATGCGCGTTGCGGAAGCTGCGGTGAGCATGGGCGGACACGTACAGCGAGCCGAAACGTTCGCTTCGACGGCATTCTCGATCGCTGCGCAGCTCGCAACCGGCGAACGCACCCACATCGAGACTCCCAAGGGTCCCATTGATGTCGTCCAAGGACTCCCGGGTGTCTTGCCGTTCGACGCGCTGCGCGAGGATGCGGTCGAGGTTCCCATCTCGCGCGTGTCTGTTTCGGTGTGCTCGCTTGAGCATCTTCGGGAGATGAAGCGCAAAGCGGGGCGAACTCGTGATCTCGCTGACCTGGAGGATTTGGATGCAGCTCTAGGCCCAGAGCAATAGTGGGCTTCCTCATCGTCCATGGACTCGGAGGCTCAGGTCCCGAGCATTGGGTCTAGAAAAAAGTCCCGCCCTTGTACTCGCCGAAGACCTCGCGCATCGAGCCGCAAACCTCGCCAATCGAGGCGTCGGCGGCGAGTGCCTCGCGGATCGGGTGCATCAGGTTGCCCTCGCTCTCGGCGACCCGCCGAAGCTCGATCAGCTTGGAGTCGACGGCGGCCTGGTCGCGGCTCTCCTTGAACGTCTTGAGTCGTTCGAGCTGACGGCGCTCGGCCTCGGGGTCGACTTTGAGGATGTCGACGTCGTCGACCGTGTCGGTCACGTACTTGTTCACGCCGACCACGATGTCCTGCCCTGAGCGGTAGCGCTCGTGGTAGGAGGCGGCGGACTCCTCGATCTCCTTCTGCATGTAGTCGAGCGCGCGAACCGAGCCGCCCTGAGCCTCGACCTCTTCCATCAGCTCGTAGGCACGCTTTTCGATCTCGTCGGTGAGAGACTCCACGAAGTAGGAGCCGGCGAACGGGTCGACGGTGTCGGCGGCACCCGACTCGTGCGCGATCACCTGCTGGGTGCGGAGCGCAATTCGGGCTGAGCGCTCGGTCGGCAGGGCGAGCGCCTCGTCGAAGCCGTTCGTATGAAGCGACTGGGTGCCGCCGGAGACCGCGGCAAAGCCCTGGAGCGCCACGCGGATGATGTTTACCTCGGGCTGCTGGGCCTGGAGGGTGACACCGCCGGTCTGGGTATGGAAGCGGATCATCTGGGAGCGCTCTTTCGAGGCGCCGAAGCGCTCGCGCATGATCTTCGCCCACATCCGCCGGGCGGCCCTGAACTTGGCGACTTCCTGGAAGACGTTGTTGTGACAGTTGAAGAAGAACGCCAGCCTGCCGGCAAAGTCGTCGATGGCGAGCCCGCGGTCGAGCGCTGCCTCGGTGTAGGCGATCGCGTTCGCGAGCGTGAAGCCCACCTCCTGGACGGCCGAGCAGCCCTTCTCGCGGATGTGGTAGCCGGAGATCGAGATCGTGTTCCACTTCGGGACCCGCTCGGCGCAGTACTCGAAGATGTCGGTGGTGAGGCGCATCGTCGCCTCGGGGGGGTAGATGAAGTTCCCGCGCGCGATGTACTCCTTGAGGACGTCGTTCTGGACGGTTCCGCGAAGCGCTGTCGAGCCGACCCCTTGCTCCTCGCCCACGAGCTCGTAGAGAAGGAGGAGGACTGACGCAGGTGCGTTGATCGTCATCGATGTCGAGACCTGGTCGAGGGGGATCCCCTCGAAGCAGATCCGCATGTCCTCGATCGTGTCGATGGGGACGCCAGTGCGCCCGACCTCGCCCTCGCAAAGGGGGTCGTCCGAGTCGCGTCCGAGCTGCGTCGGCAGATCGAACGCCATCGAGAGCCCTGTCGAGCCGTGCTCGAGGAGGTAGCGGTAGCGCCCGTTCGTGTCCTCGGGGCTCGAAAAGCCGGCGTACTGGCGCATCGTCCAGAGGCGGTCGCGGTACATGCCGTCGTGGATGCCGCGCGTGAACGGATACTTGCCGGGCTCACCGAGCCGGTCGCTCAGACCGTCACCGACATCGCTCGGGTCGTAAAGTTTTTCGATCTCGATCCCCGAGTCCGTGAAAGTCCGCTCGTCGTCGGGCCCCGTGACGGGTGCGATGAAGCGGTGCTCGCCCGCGTCGACTTCGATCGGCTGGTCGTCGGCCATGGCGGGCAGGATATGCGGCCCATGATGACCGGCCGCGTTCTCCTCGCACTCGTCTTCAGCCTGGTTCTCGGCACCTGTGGCACTGAGTCAGGGCCCGAAGACGATCGGCCCGGGCCTGTGGCCGATGCTCCGAACATCGTCTTCGTACTTCTCGACGACGCCACAAAGGCTCAGTACACGAAAGAGACGATGCCGTTCACGTGGCGCTACATGCGCCAAAACGCGACGACATTCACGGACTACATCGTCACTTCGCCGTTGTGCTGTCCCGCCCGCGCGTCCATCATCACCGGCCAGTACGGCCACAACAGCGGCGTTCTTGCCAACTCTTATGGGGCGATCGACGACCCGCGGAACGTCCTGCCGGTCTGGCTCCAGCGAGCCGGTTATCGAACCGCCCACGTCGGCAAGTTCCTCAACAACTTCGAACAGACCCTCGACGACCCTGCGGACCCGACCCCGGGTTGGGACGAGTGGTTCACGCAGCTCGAGCCGCAGCGCTACTTCGACTATGAGATCTCCGACAACGGCGAACCACGGGCATACGGCGATCGCGACGAGGACTATCTGACGCGGGTCCTGAACGCCAAGGCGGCCGACCTCATCGACGAGTTCGCCGACCGCGGCGAGACCTTCTATCTCGAGCTCGACGCGTTTGCCCCGCATTTCGCGGGCGGCCAAAAAGGGCGCTGCAGAGGCGCGGCGCAGCCGGATCCGCTGGACGAAGGCAGCTTCTCCGATGCTCGGGTAGAGCGCTCACCAGCGCTTTTCGAGGCCCACCGCGAAGATAAGCCGGGGTTCATCCAGCGCCTGCCCGTGGGGAGCCCCACCGAGCTTCGCGCCAAGGACGATCGCTATGCGTGTGCCCTCGAGTCGTTGCGCGCGGTGGACCGCGGTGTCGAAGAGATCGTCTCGAGGTTGAGGGAACGAGGCCTACTCGACAGCACCGCGCTCGTCTTCAGCTCGGACAACGGCGTCTTTTACGGCGAGCACGGGATTCCCGACGAGAAGCAGTTCCCGTACCGGGAGGCCTACGAGGTGCCTTTGCAGATCGCCCTTCCCGACTCTCTGGGCGGTCCCACCCTGGCCGAGAACGCTGCACCCGTCGCGAGCATCGATCTCGCGCCGACCCTCCTCGAGATGGCAGCGGCCGAGCCCTGCCGAGCGCCTGCGATTTGCCGCCCGCTCGACGGCCGCTCCCTCATTCCGCTCCTCGAGAGCGAATCCGCAACCCAGCCGGGGGACGGTCGCCCGCGCGGCATCGAGCTGACCCTCACGCAGAACAACGAGCCCTACGACCGTGTGTGCGAATACTTCGGGGTGCGGTCGGGGCGATGGGCGTATATAGAGCACGTGACGGTGGCGCGGCGAGGAAGAAGCTGCCGACCCTCCGAGGAGACCGAGCTCTACGACCTCGACGCCGACCCTCGGCAGCTTTTGAGCCTCGCGGGTAAGCGGCCTGCAGTCGAGCAGCGGCTGCGGCGACTCGCGCTTTCCGTGCGGGCGTGCGAAGGCGCTAGTTGCCGGCGGCTCGGTCGAGGCGGCTGAGGTGTCGCTCGAACGTCGCGCGCCAAGCAACGCGCGGGAAGGCGCTTTTCCCCGCGCCGATAAACGCCGCCTGGATAGCGCCTTCGGCGCTATCCAGGCGTCATTCGCATGCGTGATGTCGTGGAATCAATCATCTAGACGGCCCGTCGCCACTCGATCGCGAGCTCGATCGCGGCTTCCATGCGCCGGGCGACTGCGGGGTAGACATGGTCGGCGCGAGCGTCCTCATCGCTTGCGGGGAGCGCGCCGCGGGCGGCAAGGGCCAAGGCCTCGGCGATTGCCTTGGGATTGCTCGCTTCGACGACGGTGCCGCCGAAGCCCCCGACGATGTTCCCCGCCTCCGTGCCCGCGGCCAGCGCCAGGATCGGCGGCCCGGCGTTCAGGTACTCGTAGAGCTTGAAGTTCGCGAGCTGCGATCGCACTGGGTGGGCGATGAGGAGGAGCGCATCGGCGGCCCTTTGCAGCGCCAGCGCCCGTCCGCGCTCGAGCGAGCCGAGAATGATGATGCGGGCAGGGGCTACGTATGTCGAGAACAGCTTTCGCTCGTCGTCTCGGAGCGGACCGGCGACGACGAGCTCGAGGCGGGCGGCATCGGCGGGGCTTTCGGCGGCGAGGAGCTGCATCCCCTCGACGAGCGCACGCGGGTCGCGCCCCGTCGAGCCGAACCTGCCCGTGTAGACAAGAGAGACCCGCTCAGGGTCGAGGAGGCCTTGGACCGAAAGAGGATCGGCCGCCTCGAGCAGGTCGGGGTCGGCGCCGTTTCGGACCAGGAATGGATCGGCGATACCGCGCTCGCGGAGGTCCGCGGCGGCAGGCTCCGAGACACAAACCACCGCGTCGGCGGCGGCGAGGGTGCGGCGCTCGAGACGATGGTCCAAGCGCCGTTGAAGCGAGGTTGGGAATGCCTCACGGAGCGGCTCGAAGGTCCAGGCATCGCGAACGTCGGCCAGCCATGCGGCTCCGCGGCGCTGGAGCGCGCGACCCGCGAAATGGGTCGACTCCGGCGGCGACGTCGTGATGACGCAGTCGAACGGCGCGCGGCTGTGAAGGGCTTTCGCACGGCGAATCGCAAACGGCGCCCATGCGAGCGCGAGCGGATCCGGAACGATCACCTTGCTCAGGAAATGCGGCTTCCCGGAATAGGTGTCCGCGTCGTACATCGAGCCGACGTGGTCGGAGCCCCGCATCCGCGCCCGCCAGAGCTGCGCGTCGGCCGTGCGCTCGACGCCCAGCGCCGTGTCGTCCTCGAGCGATCCGTAAGCGGAAGTGGTGACGACGCTCACGCGATGCCCCGCGCGCCTCAGGTACTTCGCGAGGGAGGTGGGGCGATGAGCGCCGGTGTCGGTGCACGGCGGGTAGAAGTAGGAGACGAGGAGGATCCGTCGCGTCGAACGCTCACGGTCCGTGAGCGAAGTGTGAGGTACCTGGTACCTCACGGCGTTCGCATCTTCGTCCGGCGTGCCTCGATCGCTTCTCCGTATGCCGCGTCCATCCGGTCGAGGAGCCGTGGCCAGTTCCACTCGGTCTCGGCGCGGCGCCGGCCGGCGGCGCCCATCTTTTGGCGGCCGTCGCTACCGGCGGCGACCAGCTCGCGAAGCCTTGCCGCCACGTCGCTCACGTCGCCCTGCGGCGCCAGGAGGCCGGTGCCCTCGGCCACAACGGCGCGAACGCCGGGGTAGTCGGTCGCGATCACTGGGAGCCCTGTTGCCATCGCTTCGATCAGGACGATGCCGAAGGACTCCGGCGGCTCGGTCGTGAGCAGAAAGAGGTCGGCCGCGCGAAGGACATCCGGCAGCTCACCGTGTGGCACGGGGCCGAGGAAGTGAACGCGCCCGGAGACGCCCTTCTCGCCGGCTCGCCGGCGAAACTCCTCCACGAGTTCGCCGCCGCCCGCGACCACGATGTGCACGGCCGCATCGCCCAACTCGGCCAGCGCGTCGATTGCCACGTCGAGGCGCTTGAAGTGGTGAGCGCGATCGAGCGTGGCTACGAAGGCAGCGATGACTGCGTCGGCGGGAATGCCAAGTCGCTCGCGCAGACCGCTTCGATCCTCGCCGGGGCTGAAGCGCTCAGCGTCGACGCCGTTCGGCATCTCGATCAGCTTCTGAGGGTCACGTTCGCCGGCGTGCCGAAGGTAGGAAACCGAGTCGGCGTGGCCGGGACTGAGGACGCACACGCGATCAGCGGCCCGGATCAGCGCCGGGCCGACCGTGTGCTCGTAGGCCTCGAAGAGGAGGCCGCGCCGCCCGTCCCCGATCAGGCGATTTTTGTAGTGGACGAGGAACGCCTGCGAGCGCCGGGCGCGCGACATCCGCGCCAACAATGTCAATTCCGATCCGAAGATGAATGGGTAGTGCAGATGGATGACGTCGAAGCCCCCGAGGCGGGCGAGCCGCGGGATCAGCGGTGCGTTGCCGATCGCGTACGCGGGCGGAATGCGATGAACGCGAACCCCCTCGGTGGCGGGCGGTACTCCGTCATGAGGCGCGGTGAAGACCTCGACATGGTGGCCGCGTTCTGCTTGACCGACAGCGAAACGGTGCGCGGTGTTCCCGGCACCACCCGGATACGGGGGAAAGGTCGCTGTCAGATGCGCGATGCGCAATGACCGATTCGCCGTCTGAGAAGGGGAAAACATGGGTTAGGGTCAGGGGAAAGTGGGCGGGTAACTAGACGGATTTCCGATGGCCTGCGACGTTCTATCTATGAGGAGTCCCATCGCTTTGACGATTGAAGGTAGGAGGTACGCATGAAAGGGGTCGTCTTCAACCTGCTCGAACAAGTCGTCTCAGAAGAGGCCGGCGAGGCTGCGTGGGAGCAGGCAATCGCCGAATCCGGCGTCGACGGCGTCTACACGTCGCTCGGCACCTACCCCCACGAAGAGCTTCAGGCGCTCATCATGAGCATTGCCGGGCAGCTCGAAATCGAGCCTGACGAGGTCGTCTTGTGGTTCGGCCGCCACGCGCTGCCGAAGCTGGCAGCGCACTACCCGCAGCTCTTCGAGCCCTTCGACTCGACCCTGCCGTTCCTCGGGACCCTCAACGACATCATCCACCCCGAAGTCCGAAAGCTCTACCCGGGGGCCGACGTTCCCGTTTTCGACTATCGCCTGGTCGAGGCGGACCGCATGCTCATGGGTTACCGTTCCGAGCGCGGTCTCTGCTTTTTCGGCCAGGGCTTGATCGAAGGTACCGTCGACCACTACGGCGAAAATCTCAAGGTCGCCCAGCCGACTTGCCAGCACCGTGGTGACGCCGAGTGCGTATTCGAAATAGTCGTAGCCTCATGACCGAGCCGACGACGGGGGATCCGGCTGTGGGCGCTGACCTGGATATCGGTGCTCTGCGCGCCAAGGCCGAGCGCGAGCGTAAAGCCCGACTCGCAGCTGAGGAGATCGCCGAGCGGGCGACTCGTGAGCTTTATGACCGCACGGGCGACCTCGAGCTGCTCCAGGCGGTTGCGGTCGCCGCGAACGGGGCCGAGGAGATCCGCTCCGCGCTGAAGGTCACGGTTGATGCCGTTTGCTTACGTTCGGGCTGGCCGATCGGGCACGTCTTCCTGCTCGGTCGAGACGGCGAGACGCTGGTCCCGACCGGTGTCTGGCATCTCGACGATCCGGAGCGCTTCGCGGGCTTCAAGCGCCTGACTGAGGCGTCGACCTTCAAGAGCGGCGTGGGAGTCACGGGCAGGGTCTTGGCCGCGGCCGCCCCCGTGTGGATCCCCGACGCAAAGGCGGACGCGAACTTCCCGCGCGCACACGCGGCGGAGGGGGTCGGCATCAACGCCGCCTTCGCCTTTCCGATCCTGATCGAAGAATCCGTCGTAGGGGTCGTCGAGTTCTTTTCGCCAACGCTCTCGGAGCCTGACGAGCGCCTATTGGAGCTTGCGGGTCAAGTAGGGCTGCAACTCGGTCGTGTGATCGAGCGCGACCGCCACGCACGTGAGATCGCGCGGCGCTCCGAGGAGCTGTCCCGCTACGCCACGGAGCTCGAGCACGCCAACGACGAGTTGAAGGAGTTCGCCTACGTCGCCTCGCACGATCTGACGGAGCCCCTCCGGACGATCTCGGGCTTCGTCCAGCTCCTGAAGAAGCGCTACGAAGGACAGCTCGACGAGTCCGCGGATGAGTTCATCGGGTTCATCGTCGACGGCACCGAGCGCATGCAGTCGCTCATCGAGGGCCTCCTCTCCTATTCACGCACGGGTCGTTCGGAGCTCGTCGCGACCCGCGTCGATCTGAACAACACGCTCAACAGGGCGATCGGTGCACTCGCGGCGTCTATCTCCGAGGCTGGGGCCGAGGTCGAAACGGGTGACCTCCCGGTAGTCGGTGGGGACGCCACGCAGCTCGGTCGCCTGTTCGAGAACCTGATCTCGAACGGCGTCAAGTTCCGCGGCGACCGTGCGCCCCGGATCAAGGTCGGCGCGGAGATGAAGGGAGGCGCCTGGCACGTCTTCGTATCCGACAACGGCATCGGCATCGATGAACGCCACCGCGAGCGCATCTTCAACGTCTTCCAGCGCCTTCATGGCGTCGGCGAGTATCCCGGCACCGGAATCGGGCTCTCGATCTGCAAGAAGGTCGTCGAGCGACACGGTGGTCGCATCTGGGTCGAAGAGACCCCTGGTGGCGGCAGCACGTTCAAGTTCGTCCTGCCAGAGCTGGGAGACGAGGTGCCGGGCGAATGATGGCGACTGAGCCCATCAAGATCCTCCTCGTCGAGGATCAGCCCGCGGACATCCGCCTGACCCAGGAGGTTTTGAAGCAGGGCAAGGTGGCCAACGAGCTCCACGTCGCCGAGGACGGCGAAAAGGCGATGGAGTTCCTTCGCAAGGAAGGCGATTACGCCGACATGCCGCGGCCCGATCTCGTGATCCTTGACCTGAACCTTCCCCGGATGGACGGCAAGGAGGTTCTCCGGGCGATCAAGACCGATCCGGATCTTCTCCAGATCCCAGTCATCATGCTCACCACCTCGGCGGCAGAGCGCGACATCGTTGATGCCTACTCGCACCACGTGAACGCGTACATCACAAAGCCCATCGACCTCGACGAGTTCGTCGGCGTCGTTAGCTCGATCGAGCAGTTCTGGCTCTCGATCGTGAGGCTTCCAGAGGGCCTCGATGGAGGTGAGGACTCGCGATGATGCCCGCCATTCCATCGGTGCTCCTCGTCGAGGACAATCCCGCGGATGCGCGCCTAATCCAAGAGATGGTCGCGTCCTCCGGAGAACATGACCTGGTGCTCCGCCCGTGCCGGAAGCTCTCGGAGGCGATCACCGCGATCGAGTCGGATACGACTGACTGCGTTCTCCTGGACCTATCCCTCCCGGATGTGAACGGCCTCGACGGTATCTATCGCCTCCGCGAGCGCTTCCCCGGCCTTCCCATCGTGATCCTCACCGGATTGAACGACGAGGATGTGGCGCTCGAGGCGCTTCAGGCCGGCGCCCAGGACTTCCTGGTCAAGGGAAGCATCGAGGGTAACGGGGTAAAGAGAGCCGTCCGCTACGCGATCGAGCGAAAGTCGGCTGAGGAGGAGCTCGCAAGGCTCGGGCGTCAAAACGAGATGATTCTCGACTCGGCCGGCGACGGTATCTGCGGGCTGGACGCCGCCGGCGTGGTCACATTCGCCAATCCGGCAGCCGGGAAGCTCCTGGGATGCCCGCGCGAAGAGCTCCTGGGCACTCGTCTCCACGACGTGGTCCACCCGAAGGGTCCGCTCTCCGACGGTCACGACTCGACCGACTGCCCCATTCAGATCGCGGTCTCCGACGGAACCTCGTATCACTCGGACGACGAGACGTTCTCGCGCTGCGACTCGACGCCGTTTCCCGTCGAATACGCGGTCACCCCGTACGCAGCCGGCCCCGGCCAAGGTGTCGTGGTCACTTTCAAGGACATCACCGAACGAAAGCGCGCCGAACAGCAGCTTCAGTACCTGGCCGACCACGACGTCCTGACGGGGCTTTTCAACAGGCGCCGTTTCGGCGAAGAATTGGCTCAGCAGATCGCTGTCTGCGACCGCCTTGACGTCGAGTCGGCGCTACTTGTCCTCGACATCGACAACTTCAAGTTCATCAACGACGCGCTCGGCCATCACGCCGGCGATGAGCTGATCCGAAGCCTCTCGAGTCAGCTCAAGTGCCGTGTGCGCCGCACGGACATCGTCGCGAGGCTCGGCGGTGACGAGTTTGCGATGCTGCTCACCGGGACCAATGCCGACGATGCGATCGAGCTTGCTGAGGAGCTTCTGACGATGGCTCGCGGCCATCGGGTCCTGGCTCGAGACAAGCCTGTGCAGATCACTTCGAGCATTGGAATCGCGATGATCGACGCGCCCGATCTGACGGCGGAGCAGCTGCTAATGGAGGCCGATGTCGCCATGTACGAGGCGAAGGGCTCAGGGCGCGACCGCGTCGTTCTTTTTACGCGCGACACCCCCTCCTCAACTGCCCAACGCGCGGGCTTCGTCTGGACCGACCGGATCAAGAAGGCGCTGCGCGACGATCTCTTCGCCGTGTACGCGCAGCCGATCGCGAGCCTCGGCGAGGGGGACGCCGACCGGTATGAGCTCCTCATCCGCATGAAGGACGAAGACGGAAACATCGTCCCTCCGGGTGCGTTCCTACCTGTCGCTGAGCGCTTCGGGCTGATCGCGGAGATCGACGTCTGGATGATCCGCCAGGCGATCAACCTGATCGAGCGCGAGCAGGCAGAAGGCCGCGACATCGTCGTGGAGGTGAACCTCTCCGGCCACTCGATCTGCGACCCGGAGCTCCCCGACTTGATCGAGGCGGAGCTCGAAAAGTCTCCGATCGACCCCGCGCAGCTCGTCTTCGAGATCACCGAGACAGCGGCGATCGCGAACATGGACGAGGCGCGCACACTCGCGACCCGCATCCACCGTTGGGGCTGCCGATTCGCGCTCGATGATTTCGGTGCCGGCTTCGGCTCCTTCTATTACCTCAAGTATCTCCCCGTGGACTACTTGAAGATCGATGGCGAGTTCATCCGCAACCTGGACTCGTCCGAGATCGACCAGCGGATGGTGCAGGCGATGGTGGAGATCTCTCGTGCCCTCGGCCTGCGCACGATCGCCGAGTTCGTCGAGAACGAGGAGATCCTCACGAAGCTCCGCAGCTCCAACGTCGACTTCGTGCAGGGCTACCACGTCGGGCGCCCGGCGCCCGTCGAAGAGCTTGCGCCTATCGCGCTGTAGGCGCGTCCGTCCGGGGCCTAATTGCGCGTTTCGACGAGCTGCTCGACGCCCGACTTTTCGATCGTCAGGCGTAGTCCGTCGCGGAGGGCCACCTCGGGCTCCCAGCCAAGGAGCTGCTTGGCGCGAGTGATGTCGGGCTGGCGCACCTGGGGATCGTCGATGGGAAGCGCTTCGTAGACGATCTCGGAGTTCGACTCACACACCTCGATGACGGTCTCGGCCAGCTTGAGCAGGGTGAGCTCGTCGGGGTTGCCGACGTTGACCGGCACATGGACGTCGGAGGAGGCCATCGCGACGTAGCCGCGGATCTGATCATCGACGTAACAGAAGCTCCGCGTCTGACTGCCGTCGCCGAAGACCGTCAGCGGCTTGTCCTGGAGCCCCTGGCGGAGGAAGGTTGAGATGGCGCGGCCGTCATGGGGGCGGAGCCTCGAGCCGTAGGTGTTGAACGTCCGGACGATTCCCGTATCGACGCCCTGCTGGCGGTGGTAGGCCATCGTGAGTGCCTCGGCGTAGCGCTTGGCCTCGTCGTAGACGCCGCGCGGGCCGATCGGATTGACGTGGCCCCAGTACTCCTCGGGCTGAGGGTGTACTTGCGGGTCCCCATAGACCTCCGAGGTCGAGGCCAGAACGAAGCGAGCGCGCTTGAGCTTGGCGAGACCCAACATGTGGTGGGTGCCGTACGAGCCGACCTTGAGGGTGTGGAGCGGCAAGCGCAGGTAGTCGATCGGACTGGCGGGCGAGGCGAGGTGGTAGACGAAATCGACGGGCTCGTCCGTGAAGTACGGCTGGGTCAGGTCGTGGAGCACGAAGGTGAACGCCTCGTCGGAAATGTGCTCGACGTTTTGAAGCGACCCCGTGTCCAGGTTGTCGATGCAGATCACGCGCTC
>JALZIJ010000116.1 GCA_030860375.1 Actinomycetota bacterium
CGGGCTCCTCTGCGGGCGGCTCCTCCACCGGGGGCTCGTCAGGCGTGGGCTCTTCGACGGGAGGTGCGGGCTCGGGCGCCTCGCCCGTGACGAGGCCCTGCTCGGCGATCTGGGCGAGCTGGCGGCCAAGGCCCGAAATCAGGTTCGAGAGGCCGGCGACCAGGCCGGTGAGCGGGCTCGCGGTCAGGCCGACGAGCTGCCCGTAGAGCACATCGCGCCCGGGTAGGCGCGCGATCGCCTGAAAGGTTTCGGAGTCCAAACGCTCGCCGTCCATGATGCCGCCGCGGTACTCGAGGATCTCGTGCTCGCGAGTGAACGTGGTGATGGTTTTTGCGGCTGTGACAGCGTCGCCCCGGATGAGCGTGAGCGCGATCGGGCCCTGAAGAAGATCGTCGATGTTCTCGGTGCCCGCTTTGGCGGCGGCCAGCTTCGCAAGGCGGTTCTTGACGACCTTGAAGCTCGCGTCCGATTCGCGGAGCTTCGATCGAAGCTCCGCGGCCTGCGGGACGCTGATGCCCTTGTAGTCGACGGCGAAGATCGCCTCGGCCGCGCCGAGGTCTTCGGCGAGCTCATCGATTACGGCTGATTTCTCTTCTCTCTTCATGTCTTTCTCAAAGAAAAAGCCCGCACGCAGGCGGGCTCGGGGAGACTTCCTCGGGCGCCACCTCGGCTGGGGTTACGGACGGATCCGGCCAGCTGTCTTAGGAGGACAGGTTGTTGGGCGGGTGAGTGTAGCGACGCGTCCGAACTTCTTGTCTTCGCCTAGCTGGCCTCGTAGGGCTGGAGTAGATCGGGCTCAACTCTGTCGGAAACGCGCGATGATCGGGTCGTCATCGCCGACGAAGAAGCGCAGCCATCGGTCTATGTACGGCCTGTCCAGCTCGTCACCTTGAATGAGGCTGATGCGCCCGATGTCGACCCAGTCATGAGGTCGGTTGAAGAGGCACTTGCAGACCACGAGATCTTCGGCCGAGATGATTGGGACTTGGGCTTCTCCGAAGTCGACCGTTTGAATGCGGGTCGTCAGCGATTCGTGAAAGTCGGTATCGGTGAAGAAGAGGTCAACGTAGGTCTTGCCCCAAGCCACTCTCGTCTGATCGCGAGTTGCGATCTGGTGCACTTTCTCATCGCGGTCTGGGACGTCGAAAAGCTGCTCGAGCGTCCGAACAACTTCCTCGCCGCGATTCGGCGAGAGCAGGATGTTTACGTCGATGTCGTCGGTCGCTCGCGGCTCGGCGTGGTACGCCAGAGCTATGGCACCGCCGAACGCAAATGGGATCCCACTCTGCTCGAACGCCCTCCTGAGGGCGAGGACCTTCTCCGGCAGCGTCTTCTCACCGCTCGTGCGATCCGGCGAGTCCATCCGCTCTACCGGGCCTGCCTCTCTCCTACCGGAGCGGGCAGACTACGCAGCGGCTCCGGCTCAGGCACCGAGTCCTTGCCGCGCTGCACCCGATCGGCGAACTCAAGCAATCCCCAGAGCGCCCAACCGCGCTCGGTGACGCTGGCAGCGCGCCAGCGATCGGCTATCTCCAGATCTGCCTGCGGGTCGGGTCGCATGCGGTCGCGGGCCTCTGGCGAAGCCACCTCCTCTCGCTCGTCCTGAATCTCGTTGGCTCCTTCGCTCATACTCAGGCAAAGCGTAACGACGGGACTCGAGGCTTCGGGCTAGGCGCGCGCACGATCGCGAGTACCTTCTGGGAATGGGCAGGTTCGCGGCACTCTTCCTTCTGCTGATCGTGGCGTGGGCTATCCCGGCAACTGCCCGCGCCGGCGAACCGGCAGTGCTGAAGATCTCGGCGGGTGCAGGCGAGACGCTGATCGTCGATCGCGACCCGTTCCGTCTGAGCCTCGTCGATCGCGGGGGCAAGAGCACGGTCGCCACCGTGCCCGGTCTCGAAGGCCCGCCGGTCAGGGTCCCCGGACTCGACGGCCCCCTGCCGGTCGAGCCGCTCGGCCCACTCGGAGGGTTTCCGGCGATGGCTTTCGTGGTCGGCGTCGCGCCGAGCGCCACTTTTCCCGCGAGCTTCTTTCAAGGCAATCGCCTCTTCGGAGGTGAAGTGGGTGTCCTCGTATCGCTGGTCGAGGTCGTCGGCTCCGAGCGCACCCGCCGGGGGCTTCGGCTCGACGTTCGGACAGACGCACCGAGCCTCGGTCCCGCTGAGCTTGAGATACGCCGGCTTCACGGCGGCGGGATCCGAGCTCATCTTGAGCCTCCGGAGGGCCTCGACCCGATCGGCACGCAATTCACGCTTGACTCTCCTGGTGATGAAGGCCTCTACGGCCTGGGCGCCCGGAAAGACACGTTCGACCAACGGGGACTTCTGAGAAACGTCTGGACCGAGCAGCAGAACGCCACCTCGGCGGACGGCCAGGTGATCACGGGGACCGATCCGACCCGGACGACCGGCCCCGAGTACACATTTCCCAACGGGGCCCAGGCGGCCTACTACGTCCAGGCTGCCCTGCACGGAAGCCGCGGCT
>JALZIJ010000242.1 GCA_030860375.1 Actinomycetota bacterium
AGGCAACGTGGTAGCCGCTGACGAGCGCCGAGGGCTCGCTGGCGCCGTCAGCAACCAGGTTCTCGGTGCGGGTCGCCGAAAGCGTGGCGAGCACGGCCAGCCCGAGCGCCGCGCCGACCTGTGCCGTTGTGTTCACGAGGCCGGATGCAAGGCCTGCATCCTCCTGAGTCGCGCCCGACATCGCCAGCCCCATGAGAGCAGTGAACGAGACGCCCGCGCCCACTCCGAGGAACAGCATCGGCGGCAGGACGTGCTCCAGGTAGACGCCGTCGACGGGGGTACGCGTGAAGAGCGCGAGCCCCGCGCCGATCAATGCCAGGCCGGGAATCAGGACGCGCTTGGGCCCGAACCGGTTGATCAGGCGGTCCGAGTAGCGAATCGACATCACGCCCATCGCAAGAGTCGTCGGGAGAAACGCGAGGCCGATCTCGAGCGCGTCGTATCCGAGGACCTCCTGCATGTAGAGCGAGCCGAGGAAGAACATGCCGAACATGCCCGCAATCATGAGCGCCTGGATCACGTTCGCGCCCGAGACGTTTCGCGATCGGAACATGCGAAGCGGCATCAGCGGGTTGGCCGCTTGCGCCTGGCGCGCGATGAACGCCGCGAGCAGCGCCGACGAGATCCCGCCCAAGAGAAGGGTGGTCCCGTCGCCCCAGCCTTCTTCGGCTGCCGGGCCGACGATCGTGTAGACGCCGAGCATCAGCGAGCCTGTGATGAGGACGGCGCCAGGGATGTCGGTGCCCTTGTCGAATCCGAGGCCCTTGTCGCTCTCGACGAGACGGTTGGCTGCGAGTGCGGTCGCGATCCCGATCGGCAGATTGATGAAGAAGATCCAGTGCCAGTTGATGGCTTCGGTCAGGACGCCACCCGCCAGCAGGCCGATCGAGCCTCCCGCAGAGGCGACGAACGCGTAGATGCCGAGCGCCTTGGCCAGTTCCTTCGGCTCAGGAAACATCGTCACGATCATCCCGAGAATCACAGCGGACGTAAGCGCTCCGCCGATGCCCTGAACGAAGCGGGCGCCGACCAAAAGCTCCTGGCTTTGGGCGAACCCGCAAAGCAGCGAGGCGGCGAGGAAGATCCCCATGCCCACCATGAAGACGTTCTTCCGTCCCAGCAGATCGCCCAGGCGCCCGGAGAGAAGCAGCAGGCCGCCGAAAGCGATCAGGTAGCCGTTCACCACCCATGCGAGGCCCGACTGGCTGAAGCCGAGGTCGTCCTGGATCGCGGGCAGCGCGACGTTCACCACCGTCATGTCGAGGACGATCATGAGAAAGCCAACGCAGAGCACGTACAGTGCAATCCAGCGGTCGCGATCCGATACGGGGGTGGTCATTGGGTCTCCTTTGGTCGGGTTCAGCCGTGATGGAGACACCGTAGCAGATAGTCCTAAATCAGGACTTCTGAGTTATTGCCTAGGATTATTGCTTGGAGCGGGATTCCCGCCACCGAGCTTACGATCGACCGCGAAATTGATCGCCCAGAGCACGAATCCGATACCGATGAGGATGCCGGCACGCGCCCACGCTTCGCCTGCCACCTGCGTCATGAGGGCGATGGAGACGACGATTCCGAGAATCGGGATAGCCGACCACACCTTGAAATGCTCATGGTCGACCGGGTCGCGCCGTAGCCACAGGACCGTGCCGTTGACGATCGTGAAGACGATGAGAAGGAGGGCAACCGTCGTCTCCGCCAGCTTCGGCAGGTTCGCCTCGATGATGAGCGCGGCAGCGACAAGCGTGGTGAAGATGATCGCGACCCAGGGCGTCTTTCGCCCCGCGTGCACCCTTCCGAACGGCTTCGGAAGGACGCCCTCGCGAGACATGCCGTAAAGGAGCCGCGAGGCCATGATCATGTTGATGAGCGCGCCGTTGGAGAGCGCGAGGAGCCCGATCGCCGAGAAAACCTTCGTGTCGATGCCGAGCGGCCCCTGCTTCACCACCTCGAGAAGCGGCCCCGAAGAGCTCTCAAGGTCGGAAGTCGGCACCACGGCGGAGGCGCCGATCGTGACGAGGAGGTAGACGACACCCGCAATCGCAAGCCCGCCGAAGAGGACCTTGGGATAGACGCGGGTGGGGTCCTTTACCTCCTCGGAGATGTTCACCGAGTCCTCGAAGCCGATCAGGGCGTAGAAGGCAAGGGCAGCACCGGCTAGCGCGGCCCCGAGGAGCGAGGCGTCCTCCTTGATCTCGAATGAGCGGCCGACGTCGGCGTCGCCCTGGGTCACGGCTACGACCGCGATCAGGACGATGAGCAGCAGGCCGCCGACCTCGACGACGGTGAATCCGACGTTCAGCTTCACCGACTCGGCGATGCCGCGGAAGTTGATCAGCGCGATGAGGACGATCAGGCCGAGCGCCGCGAGGACGACCTTGACGTCCACGAACTCTCTGAGGTAATCACCGCCGAACGCCTGCGACAAGGCAGCTGCGGAGGTGATCCCGGACATAGCCACAGCAAAAGCGACGATGAAGCTCAGGAGCGAGTTGTTGAACGCCCTGTGGACGTACAGCCCGGCGCCACCCGCCCGCGGGTACTTCGAGACAAGCTCTGCGTACGAACCCGCGGTGAACGCGGCCATGACGAGTGCGAGCATGAACGCGATCCAGATCGCGCCACCCGTTTCGCCGCCCACCTCGCCGACGAGGGCGTAGATGCCGCCGCCGAGGATGTCACCAACGATGAAGAAGAGGAGAAGCTTCGGTCCGATTGCTCGCTTGAGCTCGCCGTCGCCCTCAGGCGCGTCAGTCGCAGTGTTTTCCGCTCGGGAAGACTCCATCTCAAGCGGAACCTACCCCTATTTGCGGATCATCACACGTTCATGCGGCACAAGGCCCCGTCCCCGCACCGTCGAGCGGCCCGCGGAGGGCCTCCGCCGCAACGTCGTTGGGCACGCCGAGGCCGCTCGGGGGTCCGTCGGCCACCGACGAGGCAAAGACGGTCGTCAGCACCCTGCCCTCCGCATCGACCACCGGGCCGCCGGAGTTTCCGGTTCGGACCTCTCCGCGAAAAGGGGTCATCCTCCGCTCGACCGGGCCGCGACCGTACGAGTCCTCGCTTTGGACCGTTCCCGTGCGCCCCAGGCGAGCCGGGCTGAGCGTGAGCGGCCCGCCCTCGGGGTACCCCACGGCGGCAGAGGCCGTGCCCTTGCGGGGGTCTGAGACGAGGCGGAGCGGTGCTCCGGCCAAGCCGGGCACACCCAGAACCGCAAGGTCGTTTCGGGGTTCGTAATGGAGGACCTCGACATCCAGGGCCTCGCCGTCTGTCGTGGTCACCTGCGTGTCGTCCTGCCCTGCGACCACGTGCGCGTTGGAGACGACGAGCTCGGGCCCCGCGATCCATCCTGAGCCTTCGACCCCGAGCCCGCAGGCGCTTCCGGTGATCCGCACGACCGAGCGACTTGCCGCCTCGACT
Organism: Actinomycetota bacterium; assembly: GCA_030860375.1. Classification (GTDB taxonomy): domain Bacteria; phylum Actinomycetota; class Thermoleophilia; order Solirubrobacterales; family 70-9; genus JALZKA01. Next base: position 3,421 of record JALZIJ010000242.1, read on the forward strand.
TCCGGGTCGGAAGCAAGGCGGGGATCGGGCGGGCCGACGTCGGCCTCGGGGCCTCGCACCGCCCGGGAGGGGTCGATTCGCCGGAGCGTGTTCAGGAAACCGCCGGATGGCGGCGCGACGTCGTTGAGGGCGACCAGAATCGCGGAGCGCTGAACGGCCTCCCGAACTTCGCGAGCGTTCTGGCCGGGCAGATTGAGAGCAACCGCACCGAACACCCAGGCGATGGTCATCGCCAGCGCGAGGAAAAGCGCGGCACCACCAACCGAATCAGCACGGCGCGTCGCGGCCCGCTCCGCGAGGCGTTCGCTCAAGCTTCGGACCAGGCCTGAAAGCGCAATCGCCCCGAACAGGCCCAAGAGGATGCCGCCGGCGGCGGCAACCACGGGTGCGTACGGCGACTCGGCGCCACCGGCGAGGAGCGAGGGCGCAAGCCGTGCGCCGAGCGCCACGCCTCCTACGAAGCCCGCGAGCGGCAACGCCGAGCTGACCAAGCCGCGCTCCCAGCCGATTGCGGCCATGGCGAGGCCAAAGACGGCAATCCCAATGTCAATGGCGCTCAAACCTGCTCCCAGCCACTACCTTCTCGACGATGAACGACCGCCCGTCAAATTCGGCCACTCGGGGCGGGCAACGCTACAAGATGCCCCACACCGATTCCCGTCAGGGACCGGCTCATGAAGACACTTCCGGCGAACGCCGGCAGCGCCTTCTCAGCCGCACCGTGCCGCTCATCCTGCTGTCGGTGGGATCGTTTGCGGTCGGCGTCGCGGTCGGCGGTTCGACGGAAGGCTCGCAGGTTGCGAAGCGCTTTGCCGATGCCTGGGAGCGCCAGGACTTCGAGGCGATGCACACCGAGCTCTCCCCCAGCTCGCAGGAGTCGTACCCGCTCGACGCGTTCACCCGCCTCTACATCGACACGCAAGCGACCGCGACCGCGATTGAGGTCGGGACGGGCGAGCCCGAGGTTGACGACGATGCGGCCAGCTTCAGCGCGACGGTGTCCACTCACGCTTTCGGCGACGTCGAGGGCACGGTCAGGGCCCCACTCGACGAAGACGGCGCGATCGCGTGGGAGCCCCACCTGACCTTCCCCGGCCTTGCGACCTCAGAGAGGCTCGGGCGAGACACCCGCGTCGGCGAGCGAGCAGCTCTCCTCGCAGCTGACGGCTCAGCCCTCGCTGAAGGCTCCGCATCGGCCAGGACTTCGCCGCTTGGTCCGTCCGCCATCGCAATCGCAGGTGCGCTTGGGTCGCCGTCGCGAAAGCAGGAAACTGAGCAGTACGCGCGTGGCTTTCCCGAAGGCACGCTTGCCGGCACTACCGGCCTCGAGCTCGCTTTCAACGCACAACTTGCCGGGCAACCATCGGGCGAGCTTTTCGCACTCGGCCCGGACGGCGAGAAGCGCCCGCTCGCCACCGGCGAGCCGGCTCCGGGCGAGACGGTGAAGACCACGATCGACCCCGAGATTCAGACCGCGACCGTGACCGCGCTTGGCGAGCAGTACGGCGGTGTGGCGGTACTCGATGCCCGCACGGGCGACGTGCGGGGCGTCGCCGGGCTCGCGTTCTCCGCGCCCCAGCCCCCAGGCTCGACCTTCAAGATCATCACCGCGGTCGCGGGGCTCGACGCAGGCGTTGTCTCCCTCGAAGATGAGTTCCCCGTCGAATCGTCCAACAGCCTGATTGGGCGCGAGATCTCAAACGCACACGACGAACTGTGCGGCGGCACGTTCGTTCGGAGCTTCGCCGACTCGTGCAACACGGTCTTTGCCCCCCTCGGCGTCGAGATCGGCAAGGAGAAGATGGTCGAGACCGCAGAGGCGTTCGGCTTCAACTCAGAGCCGACGCTCGCGGCCCCCGACGCGCTCGAGTCGCTTGCGCCGCCTCCGTCGAGCCTCGGAGACATCGAAAGCGACGTGGCCCTCGGCGAAAGCTCGATCGGGCAGGGCCAGGTGCTCGCGACCCCCCTCGCGATGGCCTCGGTCGCCCAGACGATTGCAAACGACGGCACACGCCTTCCCACCTCGATCGTAACCACGCCCGAGCTTCGTCCAACTTCAGAGCCCGTCGAGGTGACCTCGACTGAGACCGCCGAGGCTGTCGAGGGCATGATGCTCGAGGTGGTTCGCTCGGGAACCGGCGTTGCGGCACAGATTCCGGGCATCCCGGTGGCCGGGAAGACCGGCACCGCTGAGCTGGGCCCCAAGGCGCTTGCGCCCGGCCAAACACTCGCGCCGGGCGAAGATCCCCCGCAGGAAGAAAACGCGTGGTTCGCCTCCTATGCCCCCGTGGAGAAGCCTGAACTCGCGATCGCGGTCATGCTCATAAACGCGACGGGGGGCGGCGGGACCGTGGCGGCACCGATAGCCCGAGAGATCTACGCCTCGGTGCTCCCGGAGTGAGGGCATGCGCGTCTCGGCCGCATCGCGGGCTGTCGCGGCGCTTGATCAGCGCGGGCGGGACCCGAAGCGCTTGCGCGGGCAAGTACGCGCCGTCTACTCCTCGTATTCGAGCTCGTCGGCTGGGAAGCCGATCACCGAGCCGATCACGACGAGAACGCATCCGATCACCGCGATCAGGCCGCCGATCGAGTCCTCAACTTGCGCAAACCCGGCGCCGACTGCCGACAACGCGGCGCCCGCGCCCAGAAGCGCCCACCAGCCTCCACCTTCGCGGCTTCGCTCACCGGCGGTAATGGCGGCGGCGAGGATGATGATGGCGACGCAGACGAAGCGAACCGCATCAGAAAAAAGGCCGGCCAAGATCACCACGGCCGCGAGCGAGGCGAGCACGAGCGCTGTCCGCAGCGCGGACTGCGAGAGGTCGCCGTCCATTCCTAGATGTCGAGTTCGATCATGCCCTCGCCGAGGACTGTCGAGACCTCGAGCTCGAGCGGGCGTTCCTCGGAGACGTCGTCGTCGACGAGAAACAGGAGCAGGGCGCCCTGAGTTGGGCCGGAGGCTGCGACCGTGTCGGAGGCCGGAATTTCGCCTTCGACCGGCACGTTGGCACCGACATCGAGGCTGAACGGCGTCTCCACTCCCTCGACCGGACGGTAAACGCGATGACTGCCGTCGACGACCTCGTAACTGCCGGCGCTCGGCACTTCCTTATCGCCCTCGTTCTTGATGAGGATGAACACGCCCATGTAGGACATTCCGTTGGGCTCCTCGGGCGCTCCCTCGAGATAGGCGGAGTCCTCGACGATGTTCGGGTTGAGGAAACGCGTGATCGCGACGTTGTAAACGAGCTCGCCGAGCTCGAGCGGCTCACCCTCGACGACCTCGGGGGTCTCGTCGTCAGAATGCTCTTCGCCGCAGCCGGCGATCGGCAGGGCAACGCCCATTACGGCGCAGAACACGGCGAGGGAGGCGACTGGGGTCCGCATGCGGGGCGAGAGTCTAATACCCACAACCAAACCTGCTTGATGCGTTGCCGTTCGGCAACGCGTCAGAGACTTAGGCGGTCGGCGCCCGCGATCGCGATCCGCTCAGGAGGGGTGCCGCTCTCGGCTACTTCGCGCAGTCTGTCGAGCATCTTCCGAAGCCCCTTGCCGAGTCGCCGCTCCGACGCCTTCGCGTCGCGGAGCTTGTCGAAAGCGTGGGAAGGGTCCGTCCAAAACGTCACCTTGACCTCGCAGCCGTCGCCTCCCACCTCGGAGAGCAGCCACTCCATCGTGTTCGGAACTCGGTTGAGGTAGCCGCCGCGCCCGCGCTCCACGAGGCGATGTGGGGCATCCACCTCCTCGATCACAGAGTCGACCCAGCCACCGTCGCGGAGGTGAAAGCGCGCCCCTGCGCCGCGGCCGACCGGCTCGACGCGTAGAAGGTGAAACCCCTCCATGAGGTGATCCGTGAACGCGGGCCGAAAAGAGAGGTCGCAAAGCAGGTCGAAGACGACCTCACGGGGCGAATCGATCGAGATATCTGCGGAAACTGGGCCCATTACGCGCAATTCTATGGGCGAAAGGGTTGACGCGACGCGAAGAAGGGTAAATGCTCCAACAGTCTGTACCCGCCTTTTAAGTAACGAAAGGATTCGACAGATGACGATCGCAGTACGTGGTCTGGGCGGCCTCGTCTGCGAGGGCTGCGGCTATGCGGTCGCGCCCACGGTGGACGATGAGCTCTCCTCCTGCCCCGCCTGCTCGGCTAACTCCTTCAAGCGCGTACGCGCGTTCGATCGTCCGACGGCCGACATCGAAAGGGTGGAGGTCGGCGACGCCACGCCGGCATGGCTCGCAACGGCGCGCGAGCGCTGCGTGAGCGCCGGCCCGCATCTCGCCTGGGAGGACGGGGGCGAGGTTCAAGAGGTGCCAATCGCTGAGGGCTGGGCCAAGATCGGGCGCTCGAGTTGCGCGGACGTTTGCCTCGACGATCCAACCGTCTCGCGGCGCCACGCCTTGGTCGTGCGAACGGAGGACGGCTTGCTGAAGGCGCTCGACGATCGCAGCCTGAACGGCCTCTTCGTGAACGGAAAGCACGTCGAGTGGACGGCGCTCTCCGATGGCGACGAGCTCGAGATCGGCCGCTTCAAGCTGTACGTCCTGGCGTAGCCGACAGCGGCAGCGCCCGGAGCCATCCACGCCCATATGCTGGGCACGTGGCGATCACGATCTCGATCCTCTCCCAAAAAGGGGGCACGGGCAAGACGACGATGACCCGGACCCTCGCCGACGTCTTCGGGCGCCTTGGCCTCGATGTCCTCGCGATCGATGCGGACCCGCAGGGCAACCTCTCCGACTACTTCGACACGGATCCCAACGCAGAGCCGACTCTCGCCGAGGTCATCACGGGGCACACCCGCGCCGCCGAGGCGGTCCACGGGCAGGTCATCCCCGCGAACCTTCGCCTCGCCGAGGCCGAGCTGGCACTCGCAGGCAAGATCGGGCGTGAGGTCACGCTTCGCAACGCCCTTCGCGACTTAAAGCGCGAGCGCGAGGTGATCCTGATCGACTGCCCGCCGACGCTGGGCCTCCTCACCGTAAACGCGCTGGTCGCCGCGGATTACGCGATGCTCTCAACCCAGGCTCAGTACTTCTCGCTTCAGGGCGTCGAGCAGGCGATGGAGGTCGTGAACCTCGCCAAGGACAGCCTCAACCCCGACCTCGAGCTCCTCGGCATCGTCCTCAACATTGCAAACATGCGAACGAAGCACGCCCGTCAAACGCTCGAGTCACTGCGCGAGCAGTTTGGCGACAAGCTCTTCCGCTCGGTGATCCGCCAGTCGGTCGCCTACGCGGAGTCTGCCGAGCGCGCCGTGCCGAT
>JALZIJ010000136.1 GCA_030860375.1 Actinomycetota bacterium
AGGTTTCAAGCCAGATTCTTGTTGGCTCGTCATTTCGCTTAGCGCCTAATAAGTCCGACATGAGCGATCGCTAACATGCCGCGCTCGGGTACGCGCGAGATTCTCTGGCTGTAACCGACTCCTCCTGATGCTCTCTATGACTCACACAACCAAGCTCGTTTTTGGCCCGCTGGCCTGCCTCGTTGCCGTACTCGCTCTTGGGGCCGGCGTACCGGCCTCTGCGCAGGCCGGTTGCGCTAAGTCGGGCGAACCGGTCCGAAGCATCAGCAAGAAGAACGCCCGAGCGGCGATCGGCTGTCTTTTCAACAAAGAACGGACAGCAGCCAACGTCAAGCGCAACGGTGACGTTGAAACGGCAGCGCAACGACACTCAGGGGTAATGGCCTCGAAGTACTGCTATTCCCATCAGTGCCCAGGTGAGCCTGACCTCAAGGAACGAATCGCCCGCACCGGCTACCTGCGCGGCGCATCGGGTTTTGAGCTCGGCGAGGTCATCCACCGCCTAGTCGATAATGCCTCGCCCCGGCAAATAGTGAGAGAATGGATGAACAGTCCCCCGCACGGGGACGCGATCCGGAAATCGAGCTATGACCATGTCGGAATTGGGATATCCATACGCGGAGGGCTCGTCTTTGCGACCGGAGATTTAGCCCGCCGGTAGGTCAAGCCTTACCGGCCTCCGGCCTACGTGAGCCGCTCCCACATCGCCCCTGCCGGCTACCTACTCGTCGCTCGCCTCAATTTCTTCCTCCCGCTCCTTCAGCTCCTCGCTGACGTTCTCCGCCTCTTCGCGGCCGTCGACAACGGGACCCTCGTCTTCGTCTGATTTCTCGGTGCCTTCCTGGGCTTCGGTCATGCTCGCCTTTCGTCGTGGACGCGCCTCTCGTACCCAGCCGCCAAAGGCGTACTCTCAACTCTCCCGATCTCAGGAGGCACACCTTGATCACCAAGCTCGATTTCATCGGCGTTCCCTCACAAGACGCCGACCGCGCAAAGGAGTTCTACGTCGAGACGCTCGGCCTGCGCCAGGACGAGAACGCCAAGTACGACTTCTGGGCAGGCGACACCTGCTTCGGCGTCTGGGAGCCCGAGAAGATGGGCATGGACTTCGCACCGCAGCGAAACGCGCATCCGGCGCTCCACGTCGACGACGTCGAGGCGGCGCGAAAGGAGCTCGAGGGGAAGGGCGTCGAGTTCCTCGCAGACACGATGGATACCGGCGTTTGCCACATCGCCCTCTTCCGGGACCCCGACGGCAACGACCTGATGCTGCACAACCGCTACGCGCCCTACGAAAGCAAGTAGTCGACGGCGCCGGGGACACGCGAGGGCAGCCTTTATCTCGCATAGCGAGACTTTCCTTCCCTCGCGTGGCCTCACGGTGCGGCGCTAGGCCTAGCGGCGGGTCGGGTCCTTGCCTGAGACGATCCGGTCCCTGCCGGGGCCGCCGATCAGGCGGTCGTGCCCGCGCCCGCCGCGAAGCTCGTCGTTGCCGGCGCCGCCCTTGATGAAGTCGGTACCGCCGCGCCCGCAGATGAGGTCGTTTCCGCGCCCGCCCTTGATGGTGTCGACCTGCCTGAGCCCGACAATCACGTCGCGCTTGAACGTTCCACGGAGCGCCCTCTTCGTCGAGACAATCGTCGCCTCGCGGCCCTTGCACTCCGGGAAGGGCCAGACGTCGTTGGTGACCTTGACCGCATAGAAGCCCTGAAAGCCGTCCGAATACCAGATCTCGCCGTTCTCGGTGTCGAACGCCGGGCTCGACATGGCCCAGTTCGAGGCCTCGAGAGGCCCCGTACGGTCCTTGATCGGAGCGTTGAAGTAGGCGATCTCTTTCGGATTCCTCGGATCGCGGATGTCGAAGACCCGGAGGCCCGAAAGGATGAATGAGCAGGCCACGATGCCGGGATCAACGCGCTCCGGCACGTTGCAGTAGTGCCCCGCGTACCCCTGGACGGGGTTGGTCGCACCGGGGTCGCCCGCCTGCTCGGCGAAGTTCTCAGGCTGATGAACGGCGAGGCGGATGTTCGAGACCACCTTGGGCTTCGTCTCATCCTGGACCGAGATGATCCGCGCGGCTCCGACCTCCGACTGAGCGCCGAACTCGTCGATCTCCATCACGTACTTCTTCCCGTCGACGCGGATAGGGATCGCGTTCTGGGGGATCGACATCGAGTCCCAGGCGAGCCGCGAGATCTCGGTCAGCTCCGGGTCTGCTGCGCGGTCTTGCACCTCGGAGGTGTCGAGGACGATCAGCCCAGAGCCGGTGCCTGCCACATACGCGCGGTTGCCCGACTCCGAGATCGAGAGGCCGTGCGAGTCGTAGTCGCCGTACCCGATGGGAATCGGCAGACTGAGATTCGTGATGTCAACCGCGACGATGGTCGAGGTGCCCGGCGAAGCCGCGTAGAACGTCTTGCCGTCGGGCGCCATGCCGGACTCGTGGCCGAAGACCCCGACCGGCAGCGACGACTTCAACACCGGGGCCCGGCAATCCTTCGAGATGTCGTAGAGGTCGATTACTCCAGGGAGGAACGCAGGGTTGCCTGAAACCGCTGCGAGAACGCCGCGCTCCCGGCTCACCACGAGCGATTCATGGGGTGAGAGCATCGCGGGGGTTACTAGCCGGGTGACGAATTTCGGATGGGACGAGTCCGACATGTCCATGACGTTCACGCCGGCCTCGCGGTCGAACAGGTTCGTCGGCGCGAGAAGCGTTGTGTCGTAATAGGCGCACTCGTTGCCCGAGTCGTCGACGTAGCGCTCGACCTTGAAGCCGCCGATCGTGCCGATGGGGTTCTCTGGCACCTCGTATGAGCCGAGTTGCTTGGTGTTGCAGGTGTAGCCCTCCGCGGCGCGACCCGAGGTGTGGTCTGCCAGCGGCACCCTGCCCTGAATGTCGGTCTCCGGGCGCGAGCCTTTGCCGCACGGGATCGACGGGGTGGGGAGGAGCGGCGGCTCCGTGGCTCGGTACGTCGGCGCGGGTGCCACGTCCACCGGGTTCTCGGGCGAGCCGAACGCGCTTGCAGGATCGAATTTGATCTCGCCCGGGTGGTCGGCGGCCGCGGGCGAAGGGAGGGTCAGCGCCAAGATCGACGCGACGAGAAACGGAGCAGCACGAAGTAAGTGGAGCCCCTGGGCCATCGTTCAAGGCTAGGCCTTGAGGGACGCCGGGGCGCCACCTGGGTCTCGCGAGGGCCCCGGAGGCGCCCTTTTGGGCGGTCGGCACGCCGTATATTCGCGAGCATGACGCGCCTTCAGGGTCTCGCAAAGCAGCACCTGATGCTGCATTTCTCAGACATGACGGTGGCGGCTGAGGACATACCAGTGATTGTCCGCGGCGAGGGATCTTTCGTCTACGACGACGACGGTAATCGCTACATCGACGGCCTTTCTGGTCTGTACTGCCTCAACCTTGGGCACTCCCACGGCGAGGAGCTGGGCGCAAAGGCGGCTGCGCAGATGTCAACGCTTCCCTTTACTTCGAACTGGACAGTCGCCCATCCTCCCGCCATCGAGCTGGCGGCAAAGCTCGCCGAGCTTGCTCCGGACGGTTTTGAGCGCGCGTTCTTCACGTCGGGTGGCTCAGAGGCGGTCGAGTCCGCCTACAAGATGGCCGTTCAATACCACCAGGCAAACTGCGAGCCGATGCGCCGCAAGGCGATCGCCCGCCGCGACGCCTACCACGGCGTCTCGCTCGGCGCGCTCTCGTTCACAGGCATCCCGGTCTGCCGTACTGCCTTCGAGCCGCTCCCGGTCCCGACAGCCCACGTTTCCTCGACAAATGCCTACCGCCATCCGGCGGGAGGCGACGAGGCCGGCTTCACCCGCGCCCTCCTCGACGAGATCGAGGCGACGATCGAGTTCGAGCGCCCCGAGACGATCGCGATGCTGATCGCCGAGCCGGTGCAGAACGCGGGCGGCTCGATCGTTCCACCCGCGGGCTACTGGCAGGGGCTGCGAGAGATTTGCGATCGCCACGGCATCCTCCTCGTGTCCGACGAGGTGATCTGCGCCTTCGGGCGTCTCGGCACGTGGTTCGGCGCTCAGCGGCTCGACTACTCGCCCGATCTGATCACCTTCGCCAAGGGGCTCACCGGCGCCTATGCCGCGATGGGCGGCGTGATGATCTCCGACAAGGTCGCGGACGTCTTCCTCGACGGTAAGGCGGATTACCTTCACGGCATCACCTTCGGCGGCCACCCCGTCGGCACGGCCATCGCCCTCGGCGCGATCGAGATCTACGAGCGCGAGCGGATCTTCGCGAACGTTCTCGAAAACGAGCCGAAGGCGCGAGAGATGCTCGAAGGACTCAAGGACATCCCGATCGTCGGCGACGTCCGCGGCATGGGCCACTTCTTTGCGATCGAGATCGTCAAGGACCAGACGACCAAACAGCCGCTCTCAGATGCCGAGGCCGGCTGGCTCCTAAAGAGGGTCCTGTCAGACCGCCTCGTGGAGCGAGGCATGATCTGCCGGCTCGACGACCGAGCCGAGCCGATTGTCCAGATTGCACCGCCCTTGGTAGCCGACCAGGCACTATTCGAAGAGATCACGGGCATCCTGCGCGACGGCCTCACCCTCGCGGCGGCGAAGCTCGAAGCAGGCGTGCCGGCTGAAGTCGCTGCCTAGCGGCGGGTGCGGGTCCGGCTAGCCGCGTCGGACGATCGCCTCGGCCAGGCGGCGCGCCGCTCCAGGCGCTTGGTCGAAGTAGAGGTTGGGCTCGACAGCTTCGAGCTCGAGCACAGTCGGCTCGCCCACACCGTCGCGGATCATGTCTACCCGGGCGTACAGCGGCACCGTGTCGAATCTCTCGCTCACATGTGCGACGACGCATTCGGCGAGCTTCAGCTCGTCAGGCTCGTAGCTCCCCGCCACCACGAGCTCGGGGTCGTACATCGCCTCGGCGACCATGAGGTCGGTGGTGCGGACTGGCGCGACCTCGTCGGGGCGAAGGACGGAGCGCTTCCTCAACGAATGGCTGAAGTGGCCGTCGATGAAGACGAGCGCGGTCTCGCCGAGGTCGTCCACCGAAGGCAGGTAGGGCTGGACCATGGCCGTCCGGCCGCTCTCGTGAATGGCTCTGATCAAAGCTTGCGCGTCGGCATGATGCGCAGGGTTGAAGCGGCCCGTGTCTCTTCCGCCTGCCGAGACGGAGGGCTTGACGACAATCTCCGAGTCGCTTCCGGCCCAGTCCTCGCCCGGCTCTACGAAATGTGTATCGACCACTGCAATGTCTGCCTCTGCCAGGCCTCGCAGGTAGGACTTCTCGGAGTTCCATCGCAGGAGATCCGCTGCGTTGTGGAGGTTCGAACCCACGGCGTCGGCCCAGGCGACGAACTCGTCGCGTCGACGGCTGTAGTCCCAAGGCGAGCGGACCGCCACGACGTCGAAATCGGACCAACGAATATTTTCGTCCCACGGCTCGTATGCAACTTCGGCACCGAGGCTCTCGAGCTCTGAGATCACCAGCCGGTCGTCGGTGAACTCCGGAGGCATGACACTGCACGTTGCAAGGGCGATTCGCACGCCGTCGAGGCTAGAGGCTTGAGGTGCAGCCTGGCAGCGGCATCGTCACATGAGCAAAAGAGGTCCGTCCACCGCATAATCGGGTGCCATGCTCCTCGCCGCTTCGATAGTCGGGCTCTTCGTCTTGCCCGGGCCGTGGAACGTGATCGGATTCGCGGTCGCTGCGGTGGTCGAGGTGGGAGAGATCTACCTCTGGATCCGCTTTCTGAAGCGCTATCGCGTCCGTGGCGGGGCCGAGGGCATGATCGGCGAACGGGTCACAGTTGTCGAGGAGTGTGCTCCGGACGGACTGGTCCGGGTGCGTGGCGAGCTTTGGCGTGCCTCCATGGAGTCCGGCGGCTCGTTGGCAGAGGGCGAGCGCGGAACGGTCCTCTCCGTGGACGGTCTGAAAGTCAGGATCCGCCGGGAGATTTAACGAGAACTGCGACATTTGGGTCCGCGGAGGTGTAAAGATTGCGGGAGATGAAGCGTCTTTGGAGCGGGGTAGCTGGGATTGTCTGCGTGTGCGCGCTCATCTTCGCGCTGCCAGCCATGGCAAGGGTCATCGAGGGAACCAAAAGCCCCGACAAGCTGATCGGCTCGAAAAACGGAGACCGGATCACCGGAAAGCGTGGCGGCGACATCATCCGCTCGCGCGAAGGTGGCGACGTCCTCTTCGCCGGCGGTGGCAACGACTTCGTCAAGGGCGGGCAGGGATTCGACGAGATCCGTACCGGCAGGGGGGACGACGAGATCCACATCCGCGATGGAGGGCCCGACCTCGTCGACTGCGGGCCGGGTAAGGACAAGGTGTTTGTAGACCGGGTAGAGGACGGGATCTCCAATTGCGAGCGAGTGAAGGAGGAAAAGCGATGAGGCGTCCAAGCGACCACTCCGAGTCGTACAACCGGGGCGAATTCGCGGAGCCCGAAGCGCTCGAGCGCGCGATGGCGAGTAACCCCGAGGCCACCCTTCGCAGACGCGACTTCCTTGGCCGCACCGCAGCCGTTGCGGGCGGCGCCGCGCTCGCGAGCTACCTCCCGGCCGAGCAGCTCATCGCCGAGGCGGCCCGACGGAACGCTCGCCGAAAGCTGCCGAGCCCCCAGAACATGCCGATCGACACCTTTGTCGTCCTGATGATGGAGAACCGCTCCTTCGACCACTACTTCGGCTGGCACCCCGACGCGGACGCGAAAAACGAGGGACTGACCTATCCCGACGCCCAGGGGAATCCCATCGAGACGTATCGCCTGACGCCGGACTTCCAGGGCTGCGGCCATCCCGACCCCGACCACGGCTGGACCGGCGGGCGCTGGCAGTGGAACGGGGGCAAGAACGACCGCTTCGTCACCGGCAACGAGGACCTCACGTCGTCGGACGAGTTCGCGATCGGCTACTACCTCGAAGATGACGTGCCGTTCATTCCCGAGGCCGCGGGCGCCTACACCCTCTATGACCGCTGGTTCTGCTCGATCATGGCGTCGACCTATCCGAACCGCCACTACCAGTGGGGCGCGCAAAATGGCGGCCAGAAGTCAAACGAGTTCCCCTTCGAGACCGAGGAAACGACGGGCTTTACCTGGGAGACCATCGCCGACCGCGCCGAGGCGAATGGCGTCTCCTTCGCGTACTACGCCTCGGATTTGCCCTTCTCGGGCCTCTACGGCCAGCGCGGAATCCGCTGGAC
>JALZIJ010000143.1 GCA_030860375.1 Actinomycetota bacterium
CTCCATGGACACCCGGTTCTCCGATACGCCGCCCGCTCCGAAAGTTGGCGTGGCGGCGAGAAGTCCGAGTGTCGAAACCAGGAGCGACGCAGCGAGGGTGCGCGCGCCAAGAGTCATCAGACGCGAGGGGTTGGGCCTTGACTCGCATGCGAGCAAGCGGAGGCGTTCGGAAATGCCGCTACCCGCAAGGCTGACGAGAGCCGAGCTTGGATGAACCGGCTTAGCCTGGGCTGCCTTGCAGATCGCACTCGCCAACGCAAGCCGATCGCCAGTCCGTCGAACCGCATAGTCGTCAGCGTCACGCTCAAGGTGAAACTTGAGGTTTCGGAGGGCCCGCTTGGTTCCCGGAAGTGGTCGAGCCGCGCCGGCGCAGACCTCGGCGACCAGGGACAGCACACGATGGTTGCGGACGACGTGGCCCCACTCATGCTGCAGCCCTGCGTTTAGTTCAGCGTCATCGAGTCGAAGCAGCGCCCCGGTGGAAACGATCACGGTGGGGTCTCGGAGGCCGGCAGCGGCGACCACGATCTCGGACCCCTTCACGATAACGCTCGCCGAGGGCCCCGGTCCAAGATAGCTGCGGCTGAGCCAGCCGCGCACGGCGCGAGCACCTCGCCAAAGCCCGAAACCGACCGACATAGAAGACGCGGCGACCACTAGGGCCGGGACGACAACTGCTGCATCCCCGAGAAGGTGGCCCGTGAAGCCCAGATGGGTGCTAAGGAAAGGGAGCACCGCGTGAAAGCACCAATGCGTGAGCAGACTGAAGAACTGTGTGGCGGGCAGAAAGAGAACAAAAATGAGAACCAACGAAACCGCGACGATCGCGCGGAACCCTAAGGCCGCCATCCAAAGCGCAATGCCGCTGGCGGGGCTGATCCGTGATTGCGCCAGCAGGTGGGGCGCTACCAGCAGCGATGCGAGCAAGAAGGCAAAGCCGCCGACGGCCATCAAGAACGACTGCGCTTACGAGCGATTTCGAGCGCCAAGGAGCGCACCTCGCCCATCTCGTGGGGGTCAAGGCTTCCGACCAAGCTCGCAAGGGCCGCCCGACGTGCCTCCTTTGAGGCGGCCGCCAATGCCCTGTCGAGCGAGCCGGTCAAGTACTCCGCTTCACTGACGGTCGGGACATAGGCAAACGCCTTGCCGACCCTTTCCCGCTTGAGCAAGCCACGTTCTGCCAGCCGGTTGAGGATGGTCTGAACTGTCGTGTAGGCGCCGCGGTGCTGTTTTGGCAAAGCCTGGCGCACCTCTTCAACGGTGCCTCGCTCGCGCTTCCACATGACGCGCATGACCTGCTCTTGGAGGTCTCCTTGGATCGGATCGCGCCGGGTCATCTAGGTACAGGCTACATCTCGGGTTTCGGGTAGCGTCGGTGTTCCGGTCGGTAGGCGGGATACGGGGGGCTCCCCTCGTGAGTATGAAGTCCGACATCGCGTCGGACGTTCTGTACTCTCGAGTCCAGTGAGCGAAGCCGCGACTTTCCTCTTCGCCGATCTGGCCGGCTACACGGCTCTAACAGAAGCGCACGGCGATGAATACGCCGCTGACCTCGCTCACGATTTCGCTAGCAAGGTGCGGTCGTGGCTACCTGAGTTCGGCGACGCGAGCGCGAAGCTCATTGGGGACGCGCTGATGATCAGGCTCGAAGAGGCATCGTCCGCGCTTGGCCTTGGGCTCGCGATCGTCGAGCGTACGAGCGATACGCCCCGTTATCCACACGTTCGAGTCGGCATCAACTCGGGCTCGGCGGCTAAGCGCGGAGATGACTGGTTCGGCGCCGCTGTCAATCTCGCAGCGCGCGTAGCGGCCGTGGCGGAAAGCTGCGAAGTCCTTCTCACTCAGTCGACCGCGGACCTGCTCGGCGAGCTACCCGATATAGAGCTGGAGTCCCTGGGAGAGCGCCGGTTTCGGAACGTCACGAGGCCGACCCCGGTGTTCAGGGCGAGTCGGCGAGGATGGCCTGCCCCTGACCTGAGCGTTGACCCCGTGTGCCGCATGTCGCTGCGCGGCGAGCAGCCGGTCCGCGTGCTCGTGCATGACGGTCGAGAGTTTCACTTCTGCTCGCAGGCCTGCGCAGAACTCTTCGCGTCCGATCCTGGTGCCTACGGCGGAAACGCCGTCTAAGGCGCGGAACGCACGGTCCAGTTGGCGCCGCCGTCGGTTGACTGCCTGATCGTTCCATCGTGCAGCGCGGCGTAAAGAGTGTTGTCGTGTACCTCGAGGGCCGCCGGCTCGCCACCGATCGAGCCCTGCACGCTCCAGGTGCGGCCTCCGTCCTCGCTGCTCCTGACCTCACCATCCCGGGCGACAAGGAAAAGGCTCCTGGCTTCTGCCCAGGCCAAGAGCCCGGTGTCGGCCGACAGGAACGTCCAACGGCGGCCCTGGTCCGTCGAGAGCCAAAGCGCCTCCTGCCCGGAGGCGACTACGGTTGATGGGTCCTCCGGATCGATCGCCATCGCCAGCACAGATTCCTCTGTCAGCGGCTCGGAGGCCTTCTCCGGCAACGGTCGCTTATTCCAGGTTTCGCCCCCGTCCGCGCTGACCAATAGCTGCTGCTCACGTGTCTTGAAGTCGGAGCCGTAGCCGTAGACGAGATCGCCACTCGATTCGAGAACGTGGAAGTCGACCTCTCCTTGCAGCGAGATGGGATCCCAGGTTTCTCCCGCGTCGGCCGAGCTGATCAGGCCGAGAAACGGCGGCAAATCTTCTGTGCCATCCGGGTGACCCGAGCCGAGAAATCGATCGGGGCCGACGATTGTAAATCCCATCGTGTCCTGGTAGCGATCAGCAACCCGCTCGGATTCTGAAACCCCTTCGGGCGCCCGAAAGAGACCTGTGTGCGTAGCTATGAATAGCGCGCCGTCGGCGGGATTGACACCGAGACCGTGGACGTGGATTGGGCCTGGGTCGTTAGGAGCGAGCTCGCTAGGCAGTCCCTCACTCTGCCCAGTCTCTCCACATCCAACACCAGCGATGGCGAGCCAGACGAGAGGGAGTCCGACCATCGTGCGGCGAACCGCGGTGGCCTGGTTCGTTCTTCCGCAAATACGCCCGAGCCCCAGCATCCCGCTCAACACTACGACGAAGTCCAGATCAACTGTCCTACAGAGTGTAAAGGTCAGGGCGAGCAACCAGTTCGGGCGACGGCTAAGGCGGCTTCATCCTGCAAGACGTAGGAGACTCTGCCGCGCGGCGACCGTCATGCATGGGCCGGAAGCGCCGATACGAGAGCGAGATCAAGAAAAGGACGCCGGCAAGCAGGGCGTAGACGACAACGCCGGCCGCAAGCTTGATCGGCGGGTCGGAGACCTCCGGGGGGAAATAGACAGAGCGGTCCTCGTCTGAGACGGACCCGAAGCCTCCTGCTTCAACCGGCAGCCACGTTTCCACGGCCTCACCTTCGTGGCGCAGCTCCGCGTATACGAACCAGCGACCTCGCTCGGGGAGTGGCACCGAGCCGACAAGGGTGCAGCTTCCTCGCATTGCCAGTTTCGCGACGACCGTTTGACCCGCCCGACGCGCCGTGAGCCCACCAGCCTCGAGATCATCACAATGGCTCGCCGGGGAGACGGTGATCGCCGCCCGGTCGTCCTCAACCTGCGCTGCGATCGACGCCGTCGTGAGCTCCTCGCCCTGTCCTGGATCGTGCCCCAGCACGCGGGCTGGAAGCATGAGGGCAAGGACCAAAGCCGTCCCGAGAGCACGACCGATCCTGGGCCGTGATTCAGGTGGGCTTCCGTCGGCGGTCAGCGCCAGCCCAACGGCTGCTCCGAGCAACGCCAACGGGACGCCGACCGCGATGTCACCCGCCTCCAGAAAAACGTCCGACCTGACCCAGTTGAGATAGGGGACGTAAGTCACGAAGATGACAGTTGTGAGCGCTCCCGCCCGGATGAAGAAGGACGCCGCTCGGGTGAGGTCGAACGCCAGGGCTGGAGCGACGAGCAGTGGGAGCAGAGGCGCTACGCGATCGCCGGCGAGCAAGACGAGCGCGACGCCGCCCATCACTGCGGTATAGAAGAGAGCGCTCCAGGTCGCGGCGAACCGTGTCGGAAGCGCCAGGCGGGCGAGGCCGAAGGCGAAAGCCACACCAGCAGTGAGCACTGGCAGGTAGAACGCCACGTCGAACTGGGGCACGTCCGTTTCGTACTCGAGGACCGGCGTAGCGGTCACGCCGACGACGGCTGCGCCGGCGACAATGGCCGCCGTGAGCTCTAGAGGGCGGCGGGCTGTCGACCCGAGCTCGAGCAAAAGTGCAGACGCGATCAGCGCGCTCCCTGCGACTCCCAGCATGTGAGGAGGGCTCCAGATAACGGAGTCTCGGCCGAAAGCCACATGCCAGCCGTTGTCTATGGGCGCCGCTGCGAGTGTCAGAGCGACGCCGGTAACGCTCAGGAGCAGTGGCGGGTGGCGGAGCGCTTGACGAACTCCGATCTCTCGTGCCATCAGCGCAGCCCACGCTGCGAGAGCGCCACCCGTCAGAGATATTCCTGCGTAGAGAACCAGGTGAGGCGCGATAAAGAACGTGTCGCGCCCTTCTTCGGTATGCCACGCGTCATCCCAATACGTGCCGAACAGGGCAAGAACGAAACCCAAGAGAGCAAAGACGACTAGAAGGGGCCAGCGATTCATTTGCAGACGACCGCTAACGGCTGCGGATCAAGCGGCCAACGGCCCCCATCATCTCCTTGGTCATCTCCTCCTGATTCTCCTTCGTCGCGCCGACGACGCAATGGCGGGTGTGATCGTCCAACAACGCCAGGGAGACCTTGTCGAGCGCGGCTTGAATCGCCGAGACTTGAGTCAGGATGTCAATGCAGTAGCGCTCGTCGGCGACCATCCTTTCCACACCTCCGATCTGCCCGGTGATCCGGCTGAGCCGCTTCAGTACGTCGTCTTTGTGATCGATGTAGCCGGGACCGGGGGAGTCAGGGTTCATGTCTCGCTCCTTTGCTGGGATCGCTGTGAGTCAAAGCTACGCAGGCGCAGCGAGTTGCTGACGACAAAGACGCTCGAGAAGGCCATCGCCGCGCCAGCGACCAATGGATTGAGGTAGCCCGTCACGGCAAGGGGCAGCGCCGCAACGTTGTAGGCGAAGGCCCAAAAAAGGTTGCCCTTGATCGTGCTCAAGGTCCGGCGCGAGAGGCGAATCGCGTCAGCCGCTGCGCGCAGATCTCCTGACACCAGCGTCAGGTCGGAGGCCTCGATTGCGACATCGGTACCGGTGCCGATGGCGAGGCCGAGGTCGGCCTGCGCCAGGGCTGGAGCGTCGTTTACCCCGTCGCCGACCATCGCTACGACCCGGCCTTCGGCTTGGAGGCGCTTGACGACCCCGGCCTTCTCGCTCGGTAGGACCTCGGCGATCACCTCTTCGATACCGACCTCGGACGCGACCGCCTCGGCGGTCTTGCGATTGTCTCCGGTCAGGAGGACGGGACGGAGGCCGAGCTCCGTCAGGAGCTCGATCGCCTCGGTGGAGGTGCCCTTGATCGAATCCGCGACTACAAGCACCGCCTTGGATTCGCCATCCCAGCCAGCGGCAATCGCCGTTTGGCCGTCCGTTTCGGCTTCACGCATCGCTTCGGCCAGATCGGACGGGAGCCCGAAGCGCCAGTCGTCGAGGAGGCTCCGGCGTCCGGCGACCGCCAGACGTCCCTCGACCATCCCTTCGACTCCGAGCCCCTCGCGGTTCTTGAAGTCCTCCGGCGTGGGGAGAGCGCCCCCGCGCTCGCGGGCGGCCTCGGCGATCGCTCGCGCGATCGGATGCTCGGAGGCGTTCTCGAGCGCTCCGATCACCCGGAGGACTTCGCTCTCGTCTACGCCCTCGGCGGTGACGATTCGCTGGAGGCTCATCTTCCCGGTCGTCACCGTTCCGGTCTTGTCGAGGACGATCGTGTCTGCTCGCTTGGTCGATTCGAGTACTTCGGGACCCTTGATCAAGAGACCGAGCTGAGCGCCGCGGCCGGTGCCGACGAGTAGGGCCGTTGGAGTAGCGAGGCCGAGTGCGCAGGGACAGGCGATGATCAGAACGGCAACCGCGGCCGTGAAGGCGTACGCGGTGCTGACGTCGGCGGCGAGCCAGAACCCGAGAGTCGCCGTCGCCAGACCGAGGACGATCGGCACGAACACCCCCGAGACGCGATCGGCGAGCCGCTGCACCTCCGCCTTGCCGGTTTGGGCTTCGGTGACGAGGCGGGCTATCTGCGCGAGCGCGGTCTCCGACCCGACCCGCATGGCACGAACGACCAGGCGCCCACCGGCGTTGATGGCCGCACCGGTGACCTCGTCGTCAGGACCGACCTCGACCGGCACCGACTCGCCCGTGAGGAGGGACTGATCAACGGCTGAGCGCCCCTCGACGACCACTCCGTCTGTAGCGATCTTCTCGCCCGGCCTGACCACGAAAAGCTGCCCCGCCTCGAGCTCGTCTACCGGGATCAAGCGCTCCGAGCCATCATCATCGAGCACCGAAACCTCCTTCGCGCCGAGCTCGAGCAGGGCCTCGAGCGCCGCTCCGGCGCGGCGCTTCGCCCTCGCCTCGAAGTAGCGCCCGGCGAGGATGAAGGTGGTGACAACGGCGGCGACCTCGAAGTAGACCTCCTCGGTGCCCGCCCCCTGCTCCGGGATCAGCTGGAAGGTCATCCGCATCTCGGGCTCGCCGGCGCCGAGGAAGAAGAGGGCGATCACCGACCAACCCCAGGCGGCAAACGTCCCAACCGAGATCAGGGTGTCCATGGTGGCCGCGCCGTGCTTGAGGTTCTGCCAGGCGGCGCGATGAAACGGCCAGCCGGCCCAAAGCACGACGGGCGTCGCCAGCTGGAGGCTCAGCCACTGCCAGTAATCGAACTGAAGGGGCGGGATCATCGCCACGAGCAAGATCGGCACGGACAGGGCGGCGGCGGCGATCAGGCGCGTCCGCAGCCCTCGGAGCTCCGATTCGCCGTCATCGTCTGCGGCGGATCCATGAAGCCGACCTGGCTTGCCCTCGGAGGGCAGCCGGGCCTTGTAACCAGCCGCCTCCACGGCGCCGAGGAGGTCTTGCGTCTCGACAGCCTCGGAGTCATAGGTGACCGACGCCTTCTCGGTCGCGAAGTTGACCGTCGCGTCGACGCCGTCGAGTTCGTTCAGCCTGCGCTCGATCCTGCCTGCGCATGATGCGCAGGTCATGCCCTGCACGGCCAGATCCAGCTTTGTCTTCTCAGCGACCGCCATGGCTGGCCCCCTCTTCTGCGTGCTCTGACGCGTTGCTGGCGCCACCTGCGCCGACCACCTCTTGGGTAAACGCGGCGGTCCGTACCTCGCCGCGATGCTTGAACTGGAGAAAGAGGCGGTAGCTCCCAGCGCTCGGGTACTCGACCCCGAATGAGATTGGGCCCGGGCCGCCGGCCTCGCCCTCGGGATGGGTATGCAGGAAGGCCTGATCATGCTCGCGCAAGGCGACCAAGTGCCCGTCGGCGCCGAGGTAGGGCTCGACAGACTGCAGCTCGTTCCCATTTCGCCTCACGATGAACCGAGCCGGATTTGTGCCCCCGGCGCTCGGCGCCGAAGAGTCGAGGGACACCTCGTAGCCGTCGCCTGCCTTGGAGGTACCGGTGGGCGACGCGAGTCGAGATGGCTCGAAAGGCCCGGGGACGAATAGGTCGGACGCCAGGGTCAGAGAGGCGCCGTCGGTTGCGAAGTCCGCGAAGGCGCGATAGACCCCGCCTTTGGACAGGCTGAGATCGACCTCCCAGCCACCGCCTCCGAGCTGACGGGGATGCAGATGCTGGAAGCCCTCGAAGTCGCGGCGCACGACTATCAGGTGCATGCGGCGCTCGTGCTCTAGGTCAAAGTCCTGAACCGTCTCACCGCTCTCAGCGGCGATCCGAAACCGAAAGTCGACACTCTCGCCACGCTGAATCCGGGTGGTCTCTGGTACGAAGCTATAGCCGCCTTCGGCGACAGCGAGGCCTGGGACCCCTCCAGGGTCGGTCTTCGACTTGCTGCCGTGCGCTGAATGTCCGCTCATTACTTCCATGGTCTCCTCGTGGCCGTCGCTCTCGGCGACGTTGGGATCCACTGCGGCTCCCGTCACCGACGCGAGCGCGAAGATCGCGACCAGGAGCGTGGCGAAGCCGGCGATCCGGATGGCCGCACTCATCGCTCCTCCGCGACCCGATAACCGGCCTCGCGAACGGCCGCCTCGATGTCGGCGTCTTCGAAGTGGCTCCCGCGAACCTCGAGACGACCGCTCTCGAGGTCGACCTCGACGCTATCGACTCCCGATAGGTCGGTCACGCTCTCGATCACTGCGGCTCGGCAATGGCCGCAGGTCATGCCTTCGACGGCGTAGGTGGCTGCGGCTGTGTCGGTCATCCGGGTTCTCCGAGCATGTAGGTGGGTGGGCAGTGAAGACGATAGCATACCCCTCCTGGGTATAGTATTTTAGGTCGCGCCACCTGATCCCAATCACAATCGGAGGTCCGAAATGGAAGCTCAT
>JALZIJ010000149.1 GCA_030860375.1 Actinomycetota bacterium
GTTCACTTCTTCCTGACGTGGGAGGAGGCACTCAAGGCCGCTGGACTATCTCAGTAGGCGCTTTGGACGAAAAGCACCTACTCAGTGAGTCGCACCGAGCGTGGACCGCCGGGACGAAGGCAGATGGTTACATGGTTGGCCTCGGGCGGATCCAGCATGACGGCGTTTGGTTCGTCCTGCCATTCCTCGGGCCAGGAAGTGTGAGCTTGCCTGCAAAGTGAGTCGGCATCTCCCTGGCTTGCGACGGCGATGCGTGGATGCCCATTCACTTCGGCACCAAGCGCGGGGAACCCACGACTACCGCCGCTATATAGGAGGATCAGAAGGACGAGCGCAGAAGCGGACAGAAACCCGAGGAGCCAGCGCATACAGCCATCCTAAGCCCTGCTCCGCCCCACGTCGCCAATAGGTGCTTTGGACGAAAAGCGCCTAAGCCGCTTTGCATTGCGATCTCAACCGATCGCTGCACCACCCTGACGTCCTTCATCCTTCCATCTAGTCCGAGCGCTGTCGAGCGAAGGCCGTAGGCCGAAGCGAAGTCAGCGCTCGCTGGCGGTCTCAAGACCGTCGATGAGCTCAGCGAGCTTCTCGGCCGGAGTCGCGAAGCCGAGCGTCTTGCGCGGGCGGCGGTTGAGCTTGTCAGCGACCTCGTCGAGGTGCTCCTGGGTGATCCCCGCGAGGCTGGTTCGCCGCGGGAAGTACTGGCGAAGCAGACCGTTGGTGTTCTCGTTTGAGCCTCGCTGCCAGGGACTTTGGGGATCGCAGAAATAGACCTCGACGCCGCTCTTGACCGAGAAGCGCCGGTGCTCGGCCATCTCATGTCCCTGGTCCCAGGTGAGTGAGCGCCGAAGCTGGGCCGGCAGGGTGGCGATGCTCTTAGCCAGCGCATCTGCGACTCGCTTTGCCTCCGCCCCCTCGGGCAGGGCGATGAGCTGCAGGTAGCGGGTCTGGCGCTCGACCAGGGTCGCGATCGCGGCGGCGCTTTGGCGGTTGCCCATCAGGAGATCTCCCTCCCAGTGGCCGGGGACCGCTCGCTCCTCGACCTCCGGCGGGCGCTCGCAGATCATCACCATGTCGGTGAGCTTGCCCTGGCCGGAGCGCTTGGAGGACTGCGAGCGGGCATAGCGCCGCGAGCGGCCTCTTCTCAGGTGGCGGGTGAGCTCGCGCTTTAGCGCTCCTCGCCCCTGGACGTAGAGCGCGCGGTAGATCGTCTCGTGGGAGAGCTGCATCGCCTCATTGTCGGGGTAGGCGATCCGAAGCCAGCCGGCGATCTGCTCGGGGGAGTGCTCCTCGCGAAGGCGCTCTTCGACGAGCTCGCGAAGCTCAGCGCAGAGCTCGAGCTTGCTCGCCCGCGGGCGCCGCGCCCGGCGCCAGGCCTCGCCGTCTGCGGCGTGGGCCCGGTAGCCGGCGCGTCCGCCGCAGCGGTTGACCTCGCGGGCGATCGTCGTGTGGGAGCGACCGAGAGCCCGGGCGATCGCGCGTGCCGAGTGCCCGCGGGCGATCCCGCGCGAGATCTCCTCGCGCTCTTCGAGGCTCAGGCATCGTTGCGCTCTGCGACGCGCCCTTGGCCGGATCCCTCCAAGCGCTCGCAGGTAGATGCTGACCGTGGTCGGGCCGAGCCCCAGTCGACGGCCGACCTCCGCCTCGCTCAACCCCTCCCCTCGTAGCTCCCAGATCCGTTCTTTTGTGCCCTCGCTGAGGGCGTACCCCTGTGGCATCGCCGCACCTCCTTCGTTTGTCAGCTAGACGCTGACTCTCTTCGGTGGTGCGGCGGTTGTTTGAATCCGCCATGGAGAGCGCAATGAAATTGCGACATACTGCGCGGGCGATGTCGGAGGAGAACGTGGAGGTCGTGCGGCGGGTGTTCGAGGCAGCAGGCCGCCGTGATTCTGCGGCCGTCCTCGCGCTCTACGACCTGGACGTCGAGTGGGATATGGCTCGCGGAGCACTCGGAGGCGTCGTGGATCGGGACGTCTACCACGGCCATGAGGGTCTGCGGCGCTATTTCCGCCTGCGATCTGAGGCGTGGGAAACGATCACGGACGAGTGCGAGGAGCTGATCGACGCGGGAGAGCACGTGATTTCGACCGCGACCGTGCGAGGCCGTGGGCGCGCCAGCGGAGCCGAGGTCGAGGAGAACCAGTCGGGCATCTGGACGATCCGCGAGGGCAAGGTCGTCCGAGTGGTGTGGTTCCCGACGCGCGAAGCCGCCCTCAAAGCCGCCGGGCTGTCGGAGTAGGCGATGTCGCCGGAGCACGTGGAAGATCGTGCGCCGGTTGGCCGAAGCCTGGAACAGCGATTGACTGGGAGACGATGGGGGCGTGCTACGACCCGGACTTAGTGGTGATTCCACCGCGAGGC
>JALZIJ010000207.1 GCA_030860375.1 Actinomycetota bacterium
GCCCGACGCCGAGGCCTACGGAGACTTCGCGCGCGCTCTCGCCTCCAGGTATGGAGACCAGGTTCGCTACTACCAGGCCTGGAACGAGCCGAACATCTTTTCGTTCCTCAACCCGCAGTATGAGGGCGGAGAGTTGGTCGGCTCTGACATCTATCGCCGGCTCCTGAACGCCTTCTACGACGGTGTGAACGCTGTCGACCCAACGGCGAAGGTGATCAGCGCGGGCACGGCACCCTACGGTGACGAGCCGGGCGGCCGGCGCACCCGTCCGCTGGTCTTCATCCGCGACCTACTGTGCCTCAACGCGCAAAACGAGCCGAGCCCGAGCTGCAGCACGAAGGCAAAGTTCGACGCCCTGGCTCACCATCCGATCAACACTTCCGGCGGCCCGAAGGTGAGCGCCGCCCACCCCGACAATGTCTCGACGCCTGATGTCAAGAACGTGGTCAGAGCTTTGCGCAAGGCCGAGCGGGCGGAGACCCCCGCCATCGGCGGCCGCCACGACGTTTGGCTGACCGAGTTCTGGTGGGAGACCAATCCCCCCGACCCATGCACCGGCGTGCCGCTCAAGCGGCACAAGAAGTGGATCGGGCAAGCGCTTCGCTCCTTCGAGCGCCAGGGTGCCTCCGTTGCCATCAACTATTTGATCCGCGACCAGAAGTACAACAGGGACACCGGGTGCGGGCGCACCACCTTCCAGACAGGGGCGTTCTTCGACAACGGCAAGAAAAAGCCGGCCTTCAATGCGTTCAAGAACTACGCCAATTGACCCCGGTCAGATTGACCGTGGTCGATCCCGCGCCCAAACACGGCGAAAAGCAGTAGGGTTCCGCCAACGTCTGTCAGTAAAACGGCGGACCCGGCGTACGAAGAGGTGGATCAGGGGAGCCTCGAGGTGTCCCACAAGCGCGATTTCAGGAAAAGGTAGGTAGATGAGGAAGCTATTCATGAGTGTTGTGGCCATGGCCACGCTGGCCCTCGGCGGCGTCGCCTTGGCAGGCGGCGGCGAAAGGCTGGGGGACAAGGCCAAGTTCGACTCCCAAATTACGTTGAACTACAACCAGGGTCCGTATGACCCGAACGACCCGTACTACGACGAGGCTGTGTTCAAGGGCAAGGTCACCGTTACGCCCGCGAACAAGGAAGCCAAGAGGCGCGATAACGCCAGAATAAAGTGTAAGAAGAAGCGCACCGTCATCATCAGGAACCTCGACGCGCCTGATGGTTCGAGCGCGTTCGCGACGACGAAGACGAATCGCAGGGGCCGGTACCGCGTCGACGCATCGCAGGCGTACACCGAGCCCGGCACGTACCGCGCCAGGGTGACCAAGAAGCGCAAGGTCCGCGCAGAGGTCAAGTGCTTCGGTGCGAGGTCGAACACGGTAGTAGCTCCGACTCCGTAGCGCGCCTCACGTAGATTCGCGTTCGGGCGGCCCGTCTCCCTTCAGGGGAGGCGGGCCGTCTCGCGTCTGGAAGGCCGAGAGCTCGCGGCGAAGGCCGCTATCCTTTCGTCCACCTCAGCGCCTCGGCGCAGAGGTCTTTTTTTCGTAAGGGGTCAGTCCCTGCCCCCCGCATTACCAACCCAAGGAGCTTTTATGGCTCGCGGAGACGTCCGAATCGCCGTCACCCTCGCTTGCGAGGAGTGCAAGCGGCGTAACTATCAGACGAACAAGTCACGGCGAAATACGCCGGACCGCGTCGAGATGCGCAAGTACTGCCGATGGTGCGGTCACCACACCCCGCACAAGGAAACGCGCTAGGCGTTTCGCGGCCCGTGGCCAAGTCGAGAGCACAACGAAAGGCCGAGCAGCGCCGGCGCCAAGCGCGCGGCAAAGCGCCCGCGAGCATCCCTTCGGATGTAGATGCCCAGCAGGAAACCCAGGTTCCCGAATCGGCGGATGTCGTCGAGGCCGAGCTGGCCGAGCGCGGCGTTGACCTGGACGAGCTTCGCGGGAACCCTGCTGATCCCGAGGCTCCCGCCCCGAGCCGATCCGAGCCGGCGCCCCCCAAGGCAGAGCGCACCTCGCGCCGGGAGCAAAAGCGCCTGGAGCGCGAGCGCGAGGAGGCTGCCAAGAAGCAGCTCGAGCGCCGCAAGCCCCGCGAGGCCGCAGCCTCGCCGCAGCGCGGGCGCGTCATGGGCTTCTTCGCCTCGTGCGTTGCCGAGCTTCGTAAGGTCCAGTGGCCGACTCGCGAGACGCTCATTCAGGCGTCGGCCGTCACCGTCGTCTTCATCGCCGTCGCCGCCGTGTACCTGGGCGTTCTCGACGCCGCATTCAACTGGCTCGTTCAGCGGATCATCTAGGTCCCCGAGCCCCAACCCCGAACGAGAGCTGAGCCCTAAGAGATGTTTCGCTGGTATGTGATCAACACTTACTCCGGTCACGAGAACAAGGTCAAGAACAACCTCGAACACCGAGTCGAGACGATGTCGGCACGCCAAAGCGTGCGAAGCGTTGTCGTGCCGACCGAGCAGGTAACCGAGCTGAAGGACGGCCAGCGCATCTCAGTCGAGAAGCGCACCATGCCCGGATACGTCCTCGTGAACATGGAGATGACCGACAATGCTTGGAACCTCGTCAAGAACACGCCGGGCGTCACCGGGTTCGTCGGGTCGCGAAACAAGCCGGTGCCGCTTTCGCAGCCAGAAGTCGACCGCCTCATGCATCGCGAGACGGCCGAGCGCCCGCGCGCTACAGCCCAGTTCGGGATGGGGGAGACCGTCAAGGTCATCTCCGGCCCGATGTCCGACTTCTCGGGCGAGATCGCCGAGATCAACGAGGACGCCCAGCGCCTCAAGATCCTCGTCTCGATCTTCGGCCGCGAAACTCCGGTTGAGGTTGGCTACGACCAGGTGAAGAAGGTCGCTTAGGGACGCCCCCTAAGCTCATCTGCCCATGGCGAAGAAGGTGCTCACGATGATCAAGCTGCAGATCCCTGCGGCGGCTGCAAACCCGGCGCCGCCGGTCGGCCCCGCGCTGGGCCAGCACGGCGTCAACATCATGGACTTCTGCAAGGCCTTCAACGCTCAGACGCAGGCGGACGCGGGCACGATCATCCCGGTCGAGATCACCGTCTTCGAGGACCGCTCGTTCACCTTCATCACCAAGACGCCCCCCGCCGCCGTCCTCATCCGCGAGGCGCTCAATATCCCCAAGGGATCGGGCGAGCCCAACCGCACGAAGGTCGGGAAGATCACCCGCGGGCAGCTTCGCGAGATCGCCGAGCGAAAGATGCCCGACCTGAACGCAAACGACCTCGACGCCGCTTCGAACATCATCGCCGGCACCGCCCGCTCGATGGGCGTGGACGTGGCGGACTGATGGCGCGCAAACGCTCCAAGCGTTTTCGCGAAGCCCTTGAAAAGGTCGATCGCGAGCGTTCCTACCCGCCGGCAGAGGCAGTCGCCCTCCTCAAGGAGACTGCGGGCACGAAGTTCGACGAGACCGTCGAGCTCCACATGCGCCTGGGCGTGAACGTGCGCCATGCCGACGAGCAACTTCGCGGCACCCTCGCACTACCCAACGGCCTCGGCAAGGACGTGACGATCGCTGTCTTTGCTGAAGGGGACGCCGCGCGCGCGGCCGAAGAGGCAGGTGCCGACCACGTCGGCGCGCAGGACCTCGCCGCCAAGGTGGAAGAGGGCTGGACAGACTTCGACGTCGCCATCTCGACTCCGGCCCTCATGGGCCCCGTCGTCTCAAAGCTTGGCCGCGTGCTCGGCCCGCAGGGCAAGATGCCCAACCCGAAGGTCGGCACCGTCAC
>JALZIJ010000257.1 GCA_030860375.1 Actinomycetota bacterium
CGGCAGGCCTTTACGGCCTGCCGCGAGGCTCTGCCGGATTACGAGACGTTCGAGGCCGTGGGCTCTTCAATCTGAGCCTTCGGCGTGTCGTCGCCGGATCCGGTAACGGAGTCCTTGAACTCACGGAAGCCCTTGCCGGCCGAGCGGCCAAGCTCCGGAAGCTTCGCGGGACCGAAGACAACGAGTGCGATGATGAGGACAATTGCGATTTCCATGGGGCCGATGTTCGGCATTTTGGTTTCTCCTTGAGTTTCTTTTTGGCGGCTCGCCCAGCGTCTACTCGACGACGACCGAGCCCTTCATGAACACGTGGAACCGGCAGTAATACGTATAGGTGCCGGGTTCGTCGAAAGTCTCTTCAGCAGAGTCGCCCTTGCTCAGGCTCTCCGTGTCGAACGAAGAATCGTCGGCTGTCGCCGTGTGCGGGGCCGTGTCCTGGTTGGTAAACGTGACCGTGGTGCCGGTGGGCACGGCGATCTCCTTCGGCGCGTAGTCGAATTCGACGATCTCGACCGCATCACCTGATTCAGTCGAATCTGCCGGGGTCGTCTCTCCTCCTGTTGCGTCCCCTGTGGTGGACGTTTCGGTGGAGGCTTCCTCCGTTGTCACTTCACCGGTAGACGACGGGGCGGAGACCGTCTGGTCGCCTGCCTCATCGTCGCCGCACCCGGCGACCCCCGCAAGAGCGAGGGTCGCCAGGAGGGCAACTGCCGAGGGCTTTAGCCCTTGACGAATGGCTCGACTGCCTTGAGCACTTCGTCCACCGTCAGCGTCGGATCGAACGAATTCGGCGCGGGGCTCTCACCGGCCGCGAAGCGAATCGCGGCAGCGTGACGGCCTTCGATCTGGACGATCTGGCCAGCCACGGCGAGGAGCTCCTTCGACTCGATCGCGGGGCCGGCGCCGTTGTAGGCGCTGACACCGGTGTCCTCGAACGTGATAGCGAGCGCGAGAAACGCCTCCTCGCTCGAGAATGCGTCACCGAAGTCGACTCCGGGTGCCGCGACGGGCTTGCCGCCGAGGTCCTCGATCGCCTGGGTGAGGCCGGCAACGTGCTCGTTCTCGTGCTCGCCTACGAGCTTGGCCAAGTCGGCGACCTCGCTCGAGAGCTTGGCCTCCTTCTGGGCTTCCTCGTAGAACGTCGCCTCGAGGTACTCGAGCGTGAGCGCGAAGTTCAGGATTTCGATATCCCCTTCGCTGCCGCCGCTCTGCGCGAACGCCTTCCGAAGGATCGGGCCTGCTGCGAATGCGCCATACGTGGCACCGGCAGCGAGCACGCCCTTCATCAGGAACGAGCTTCGGTCGATGGCTTCGATCTGGATCTTGTCCAGCTCGGGAGCCGCTTTTATCTTCTCGGTCATCTTTCGAATCTCCTTATCTCGTCCGTGCCGCTACGACTTGAGGAACGGCTGGACAGCTTCGAGGACCATCTCGGCATCGGCCGGGACGGCAAACGCACCGTCCGGCGTCGGGCTCTCGCCGATCAGTGTGTTGAGGACCGCCGCGTGGCGCGCCTCGACAGTGTGAATCGCGAGCGCGGACGCCAGAATGTCCGGGTTCTCGATCGCAGCCGCCTGACCCAGGTAGGCCGCAGCACCGAGGTTCTCTACCTCAGCCGCGGTCGTCAGGATCGTGTCCACATCGTCGAGGGGGAACTGCGCCTCGGGCTCCGGTGCGGCCTTCTCGCCCATGTCTTCCACAGCCGCCTTGAGAGCGTCAACGTGCTCCTGCTCGTGGCCGCCGATCACCTTGATCAGCTCGAGGTCGGCGCCCTTGAACATGCCGCTGTCAACGACTGCCGCATAGAAGCCCGCCTCGAGGTACTCGAGCGTGAGGGCGTAGTTGAGAATGCCAACGTCGCCTTCGCCGAACATCGCGAGGGGATCCTCGCCCGTTCCGCCCTCCTCAGTGGTTGAGCTTGAGGTGGTCGCCGAGTCCGTCTCTTCGTCATCGCCGCAAGCCGCCAAGAAGGTGGCCGCTGCGCCTGTGCCTCCCGTCAGCACAAGAAACTTGCGCCGCGAGAATGGATCCCGGGCCGCACGCGCAACGGCGTCGCGGTCGAGGTTCTTAGTTCCGGTCATGTTTGATTGACCTCCGTTTTGGGGGTGTGTGCCAAATCGGGTCCACTCAGGACCCACGTTCCGGCACTCGCCTCCCGACGGCACCGGTGCTATTCCGAACTATCTGAACTTTCGTACAGATACACATCACTGGATCAGCCAAACCGAGGGTTTCGCTGAAAACGCTACATATAGCGTCGATCAAGAGGCGCGAAACGGTCTCGCTACTTCAGGACGCGGATCAGCTTCTTGTTGACGAACTCGTCCATGCCGTACTTGCCGAGCTCGCGGCCGAATCCAGAGCGCTTGACTCCGCCGAATGGAAGCTCGGCACCGTCCAGGCCGACGCCGTTCACGAAAACCATCCCCGTGTCGAGTGAGTCGGCGACTCGCAGCGCCTGCTCGTGGTCGTCCGTAAAGACGTAGGACCCGAGGCCGAACGGAGTGTCGTTCGCCAGCTCTACGGCCTCCTTCTCCGAGCCGACCCGGTACACGCTCGCGACCGGGCCGAAGAACTCCTCGTGGTATGCGTCATTCTCATTCGTGATCCCGGTCAGAACCGTCGTCGGGAAGAAGTTGTCACGGCGCTCCCCGCCGACGATTACCTCTGCCCCTTGCTCCACCGCGCGGTCGAGCTGATCCTGGAGGCGCTCCGCCGCTCCGGCGGACGAGAGTGGGCCGATTACCGCATCTTCGGACGTCGGATCGCCGGGCTCCGCCTCCGACATCTTCGACGAAAACTTCTCGAGAAAATCGTCGTAGAGAGCATCCGCGACGATGAACCGCTTCGCTGCGTTGCAGGACTGGCCGGTGTTGTCGAGGCGGGCGTCAACCGCCGCGCTCACGGCCTCGTCGAGATCTTTGGCGCCCAGGAGGATGAACGGATCCGAGCCGCCCAGCTCGAGAACCACCTTCTTGAGATGACGTCCGGCGATCTCTGCGACGGCCGCGCCGGCGCGCTCGGAGCCGGTCAGTGAAACGCCGCGCACCCGGGGGTCGGCGATCGCCTCGGCAATCTGGTCGTTGGTGGCGAGGATGGTTTGGTAGGCGTTCGCTGGGATTCCCGCGTCTCTGTAGAGCTCCTGGATCGCCTCAGCGGACTCGGGGCACTGCGGCGCCGGCTTCAAGAGGATGGTGTTGCCGACGAGGAGGTTCGGCCCCGCGAAACGAGCCACCTGGTAGTACGGAAAGTTCCACGGCATGATGCCGATGAGCGGGCCGATGGACGTGCGGCGGATCAACGCGGTCCCCTCGCCCGCCAGGAGGTCGATCGGCTCGTCGGCCAAGAACTCCTCAGCTCGATCGGCGTAGTAATCGTAGATGTCTACGCAGAAGTCGAGCTCGCCGAGAGCCTGCTCCATCGGCTTGCCCATCTCGCGGACGGCGATCTCCGCGAGCGCCTCACGCCGTTCGGAGTGGAGCGCGGCGATCTTCTTCACCGCCGCGGCACGCTCGGCCACGGTGGTGCTCTGCGACCAGGTCCGGTGCGCCTCATCCGCGGCGGCGATCGTTGCCGCGAGATCGTCGCCCGAGATCTCCGGGTAATCCTTGACCTTTTCGCCCGTCGCAGGGTTGACGACTGCGTAGCTGCTCATATCTTGCTCCTCTGCTGTTGCCGTGGGGTCAGACCCCGCTTGCGTTTGGTTCAGTTCTTATGCTGCTGGTTTTGGGGATCAGACCCCGGTTCGTGGTTAATGGGAGCCCGGAATTGCCCTGGAAGCGTCGGATCCGGCGTCGGCCGAGCCTTTGGTGTACATCTCGAAGTCGAGAACTTCCTCGGGTGCGGTGAAGTCCACTCCGACACCCTCGGCCACAGCCTCGTGCGTGACCTTGCCGCGGGCGACGTTGATCCCAGGCTTCAGGCCCGGAATCCGCTGGACTGCCCCGGCCACCCCGTGATCGGCCAGGGCGAGCGTGTAGGGAAGCGTTGCGTTTGTCAGCGCGTACGTCGAGGTGATCGGCACCGCGCCCGGCATGTTCGCGACGCAGTAGTGGATGATTCCGTCGACCTCGTACGTCGGATCGGAGTGCGTCGTGGGCCTGGAGGTCTCAAAGCAGCCGCCTTGGTCGATCGCGACGTCCACAAGGACTGCGCTCTGCTTCATCAACCCGAGCTGCTCGCGCGAAATCACATGCGGTGCCCGTGCGCCGTGCACCAGAACGCCTCCGATCACGAGATCGATGTCGGGGAGGCGCTCCTCGATCGAAAGGGTCGAGCTAAAGACCGTCGAAGCACGCCCCCCGAAGGCGGTGTCGAGCTCGCGCAGGCGATCAATCGACTTGTCGTAGACGAAGACGTCGGCCTCCATCCCGATCGCTATGAACGCTGCATTCATGCCCACCGCACCGCCACCGATGATCATCACGTTGGCCGACGCCACCCCGGGCACGCCGCCAAGGAGGATGCCGCGCCCGCCGAGCGGCTTTTCCAGCATGAACGCGCCGGCCTGGGTCGCGATCTTGCCGGCGATCTCCGACATGGGCGCCAACAGCGGTAGCCGTCCTTGCGCATCCTCGACCGTCTCGTAGGCAATGCACACCGCACCGGTATCACGGAGGCCCTTGGTCAGTTCGGGCGCCGGGGCGAGGTGGAGGTAGGTGAAGAGGGTCGTCTCCGATCGAAGCATGTCGACCTCGGGCATCTGGGGCTCTTTTACCTTGAGCACCATCTCGGCCTCGCCCCACACTTCCTCGGCGCTCGGAACGATCCTCGCTCCCTGCGCCTCGTAATCGGAGTCCGAGATCGCGGACCCCTCCCCCGCCCCCTTTTGGATGATGACGTCGTGGCCGTGCTCGGCCAGCTCGCGGACGCCGATCGGTGTCAGCGCGACCCTGTACTCGTCAGTCTTGATCTCGGCCGGGACCCCAACGATCACAACGCGTCTCCTTTCAGCGCACCAGCTCGCGCGCGCGCAGCGCGAGCCAGAGCTCAATTCGGGCGGTGGCGCGCCCGAGGTCTCTGCCGGTCAATTCCTCGATCTTGCGGATCCGATAGCGAAGCGTGTGCCGGTGGCAGTAGAGCTGGCGGGCCGCCCGCTCCCAGTTGCCGTTGTTCTCGATGAACGCTTCGAGCGAGCGCAGGAGCTCGCCCCCGTACTCCCCTTCGCCTTGGCTGATCGGCTCGAGGAGGCCCTCCGAATAGAGGCGAAGCGCGTCGTCGTCCTGAAGCGCAAGGAGCAGCGTGAAAGCACCGAGGTCGCGGTGAGACGCCACGTCGGGCCCCTCACCGTTTTGGAATGAAGTCGCCTCAAGCGCACAGCGAGCCTCGTGAAAAGCCCGTCGAAGCGATGAGACCGGCACTCTCCGGCTAGCGCCCACACGAATCTCTGGATGGCTCTGAATCAGAGCGAGGCGTGCATCGCGCGCCACGCCAATCGCGTCGTCGGCTCCCGCAGCGACGACGGCACAAAGGAGCGCTCCGCCCGTCGCCGAGGTGGTCGCGACCAGCGCCGGAACGCCCGCGCGGGCAAGGTGGCCTTCGAGGGCGGACTCCGCAGCGGGAGGATCGGCTAACGAAAAGGCCAGGACCGATGCCTCGGAGACGATCCCAAAGGGCCGAAGCCTTCCCACCAGCTCCTCGGAGTCGAGGCGGCCCGATAGCGCGTCGGCCAGAAGATCGCCCGCCAGGCGACGCTCCGTTTCGTTGACCACCCGCTCCCGCATCAATTCGAGCCCGACCACGATCGAGGCCTGGCGTGCGATGAGGCGCTCGAACTCACCGAGCTTGCCGCGCTCTGCGCACACCACGAGCCAGCCCGCTGGCGGGGCCCCGCGCCGGCCCGGCACCGGCACGCACAGAGCGCTTTCGGCAAGTCCGACGGTCTCAAACGAGGTTGACCCGGCGCCCCCCGATTTCAGCCGTTCGGCCAGCTGCTCGGTGATTCGCACGACGTCGTCCGCGCGCGGCGATCCTGTGGAGGGATGGCGAGAGACTTGGCGCGGGAAGGCGTCGAAGACCAGCGCCGAGCCCCCCACCGCGCCGGCGATCGAGGCGGTGATCTCGTCGATCCCCCCGCCGTCGATGACAAGCCGCTCGAGCTGCTCGTGCACCTTCGAGGTGCGGGTGAGCGTGTCGTACTGCTCGTTGATGAGTCGTGTCGCCGCTTGCTCAGTGATTGCGATGAAGGGCATCTCGTACGGCACCTCGAAGAGAGGGATTGCACGCTCGTCTGCGGCTTTCAGGAGCCCCTTCGGGATCTGGGAGTGGTCAAAGCCCGTCCCGAAGCCCAGGGCCGCAACGCCGTGCTCGGCGAGGCGAGCCATGTAGGCGCGTTGCTTTGCCGCCGTCGAGAGGTTGTAGCCCGTGGTCAACAAGACCTCGCCCCCCGACAGCCACGGAGTTGGGTCTTCGTGCTCGGAGATTGAGACCCAGCGCACCCCCCGACCGGCCGCAGACTCGCCCGCGGCCAACTCGAGGCCGCAGTCCGAGACGAGCGAGGAGACCGTGAGCATCGGCGATCTAAGCGACGCGCTCGGCGGCCTCGGTGAGAACGCTGCGGAGAATGCCGGTGATCTCCTCGAACTCCGCCGTGTCGCAGATGAGCGGCGGCGAGAGCTGGATCACGGGGTCGCCGCGGTCGTCGGCGCGGCAGATGAGGCCGCGCTTGTAGAGCTCGCCCGAGAGGAACCCACGCAGGAGCCATTCGCTCTCCTCATCGGAGAATCCCTGCTTGGTGTCTTGATCTGAGACCAGCTCGATCGCGTGGAAGAACCCGTCGCCGCGCACATCGCCCACGATCGGAATGTCGCGAAGCGTCTCGAGACCGGCGCGGAACTCACCCTCCTTGCGGAGCACATGGCGGCACAGGTCTTCGCGCTCGAAAATGTCGAGGTTGACCATCGCCGCTGCGGCGGCAACCGGATGCCCGGCAAACGTGAAGCCGTGGGCGAACGAGGCGGTTCCCTTCGAGAACGGCTCGAAGACCCTGTCCGAGGCGATCATCGCTCCCATGGGTATGTAGGCGGACGTAAGCGCCTTGGCAGAGGTGATGATGTCCGGCTGATAGCCATAGCGCTCGCAGCCGAAGTAATGACCGAGGCGTCCCCAGGCGCAGATCACCTCGTCGGAGATCAACAGCACGTCGTACTCGTCGCAAATCTCGCGCACCCGTTGGAAGTAGCCCTCCTGAGGCGGGATGCAGCCCCCGGCGTTCTGGAGCGGCTCGAGGATGACCGCGGCCACAGTCTCGGCGCCCTCGAACTCGATCCGCTCGGCGATCTTGTCGGCCGCCCAGAGCGGGTCGCGGTCCTCGGGCCAGTGGTAGGAGTTCGTGTTCGGCACATGACAGCCGCCCGGCGCGAACGGCTCGAACGGCGTGCGAAGAGAAGTAATGCCGGTCGCCATCAGTGCGCCCATCGTGGTCCCGTGGTAGGCCACTTCGCGGGCGATCACCTTGTGCTTTTGGCCATGGCCCGTTAGCCGCCAGTAGTTCCGAACCAGCTTGAGCGCCGACTCGACGGCCTCCGACCCACCCGATGTGAAGAACACCCGGTTGAGGTCGCCGGGCGTCATGCTCGCGATGCGTGCAGCAAGCTCGATGGCCTTCGGATGCGCGTAGCTCCAGTTGGTGACGAAGTCGAGCTCGGAAACCTGGGCTGCCATCGCCTCGCCGATCTCGGCGCGGCCGTGGCCCGCGTTGCAGCAAAAGAGGCCGGAGAGGCCATCCAGGTAGCGGTTGCCGTGCTCGTCGTAGACGTAGACGCCCTCGGCGCGCGAGATGATCGGGATCGGGTGCTCGGCGTCGTAGCCGCCCATTCGTGTGAAGTGCATCCACAGGTGCCTGCGGGCGAGCTCCTGAAGCTCCGCGGGTTCAGCGCCGGCGGCCTTCGGGGCGGACATCGTCGTGCTTTCCATTAATTTCTCCTCGCAGGTCTCGTGAGGGGGCGTGCCCCAGTGCAGCGTGTGTCGTTCTCAGGTTTCGTTGTCCGAGACGGACTGACGTTCCGTACAACCGTATATCTCCTTGCAGCGCAGGGCAAGCGAAGCCGGGGCAAATCTCCTTCCCGAGCTTTATACGCATTGGACAACTCTTGTCGTACGTTTTGGGAGGTTCTGCGCTTGCGGGCCGCCGCTCCGGCGCATAGCCTTGAGAGCCTTGGTCCACGAGACAACGGTCAGTCTGGAATCAGTCACGAAGCGCTTCGGCGACTTCGTGGCCGTTGACGATCTCGACCTCGAGATAGCGAGCGGCGAGTTCTTCACCCTCCTCGGTCCTTCCGGCTGCGGGAAGACGACGACACTTCGCATGGTCGCCGGCTTCGAGGCACCCACCATCGGGACGATCCGGATCGACGGTGAGGACCAGGTCGGCTGCCCGCCGTACAAGCGCCCGACGAACACGGTCTTTCAGAGCTATGCCCTTTTCCCGCACCTGTCGGTGGGTGACAACGTCGGCTACGGCCTCAAGCGTCAAGGCATCTCGAAGGCCGACATCGCCGGGCGGGTTGATGCCGAACTCGAGCGCGTCGGTCTCCCGGGCGAGCAGAACCGCCGCTCCGCCCAGCTCTCCGGCGGCCAGCAGCAGCGGGTCGCGCTCGCCCGCGCCCTCGTCAACCTGCCTAAGGTCCTCCTCCTCGACGAGCCTCTCGGCGCGCTCGACCTCAAGCTCCGCAAGGGCCTCCAGATCGAGCTGAAGAGGATCCAGCGCGAGGTCGGCATCACGTTCATCTACGTGACGCATGACCAGGAGGAGGCCCTCACGATGTCGGACCGGATCGCGGTCATGAACCGCGGCAGGATCGAGCAGGTCTCGGCCCCCGAAGATGTGTACGAGCGCCCCACCACCACCTTCGTCGCGGGGTTCATCGGTGTCTCTAATCTGATGCCAGGCGTCGTCGAGAACGCGACGGGCGAGCGGACGCGAGTCAAGCTCGACGCCGGCGTCGAGCTTGACGCCACGGGCAACGGCTTCGGGAGCGGCGAACGCTGCCACGCGGTGGTCCGCCCGGAGAAGCTTCAGATCTCAGTCGGGGAAGACTCGACCGGCGGCGGCTTGCCGTCGGTCGAGGGGACGGTCGAGTCCTCCGTTTTTCTCGGAACCGCGACTCAGATCGTCGTCCGGATACCCGGAGACGTTCCGATGACCGTTCTTGTCCCCAACGCGGACGAGGCCGAGCGCGGCCGGCTCCCGGGAGGCGGCGCACGGGTTAGCCTACGTTGGGCGCCCGAGCACACACACCTTGTGGCAGAGAACCTGACAACACGTCCATCCCACCCATCGGAGGAAAAGAATGCGTGAACGGCTGATCGTTGCCTTGACAGGACTCGTTCTGGGCATCGGACTCTCGGCCTGCGGCTCAGACCTCGGAGGTGGAGGGCGCGAGGGCGATGTCGAGACCGCGGACGCTGAGGGCGAAGCCTCAGGCGACCTCTACGTCGCCAACTGGCCCTTTTATATCGACAAGCAAACCCTCCCCGAGTTCGAGGAGGAGACCGGCGTTTCGGTCACCTACCGCGAGGAGGTCGACGACAACAATGTCATCTTCACCAAGATGCAGCCGCTACTCCAAGACGGGCAGTCGGGTGACCGCGACATCGTCGTCGTGACCGACTGGATGGCCAAGAAGATGTACGACCTCGGCTATCTCCAGAACTTCGACCAGGACGCCGTTGCACCTGCGCTGGAGAACCTCGTGCCCTCGCTCGAGAGCCCCAGCTTCGACCCCGAGCGCGCCTACTCCCTGCCTTGGCAGAGCGGCATGACCGGCCTCGTGGTCAACACGGCCGAA
This sequence comes from Actinomycetota bacterium, assembly GCA_030860375.1. GTDB lineage: Bacteria > Actinomycetota > Thermoleophilia > Solirubrobacterales > 70-9 > JALZKA01. The sequence continues at coordinate 9,789 of JALZIJ010000257.1, forward strand.
GCGCCTGACGTCGACTCGATCTCAGACATCTTCGATCCGAAGTACAAGGGCAAGGTCACCGTGCTGACCGAGCTCAGGGACACCGTGCCGCTGGTCATGAAGTCGATGGGCACCGATCCCACCGACGCCTCGGCCGACGACTGGCTGGCGGCGATCGACAAGCTCCGTGAGGCGACGGAGTCGGGTCAGCTCCGCGACTTCACCGGCAACAGCTACACGAACTCGCTGGCGCGCGGCGACGCGTCCATCGCGATCGGCTGGTCGGGCGACGCCGTTCAGCTCCAGGCCGACAATCCCGACATCGAGTTCATCATGCCGTCCGAGGGTTGCCTCCTGTGGTCCGACAACATGGTGATCCCGGTTGGGGCCCCGAATCCCACGGCGGCCTACGAGTTCATGAACTACGTGTACGAGCCCGAAAACCAGGCTCAAATCGCGGATTACAACTACTACCTCACGCCGGTCTCGGGTGCCCAGGAAGAGCTCGAGAAGCTGGACTCCCCCGCGGCCGAATCGGATCTGGTGTTCCCGTCCGACGAGTTCACCCAGGACTGCGTGACGCAGCCCGATCCTCCCGAGGAAGCAGCCGAGGAGATCGAGCAGGAGTTCCAGTCCCTGATCACCGGCGGCGGCTGAGACGACAATAGGACCCGGGCCCGAGGACCCAGCATGGAGCGCCGCGCGACCCCTTACGCGCTCCTCGGCCCGGGCTTTGTCTGGCTCGCAATCTTCTTCGCGATCCCCCTCTTCTTCATGGGGATCGTCTCGCTCGAATCGGGCTCGCTCGCCGAGGGCTTCTCGCTCACCTGGGAGTTCTCCAACTACTCGGATGCACTGTCGAACTTCGACGCCCAGTTCATCCGCTCGTTCGTCTACGCGGGCATCGCGACGATCTTGTGCCTGGCTATCGCCTATCCGCTCGCGTACGCGATCGCATTCCGGGGTGGCAAGTACAAGAACGCGCTGCTCCTTGCCGTTATCGCGCCCTTCTTCACCACTTATCTCATCCGCACGATCGCCTGGCAGACCATCCTGGGCGACGGGAGCCCCGCGGTCGAGACGCTCCAGTTCCTCGGTCTGGTCGCCGACGATGGCCGCGTCCTCGACACCGCCGGGTCGGTGATCGCCGGCCTCACCTACAACTTCCTTCCGTTCATGATCCTGCCGATCTACGCCAGCCTGGAGGGGATCGACAAGCGGCTGATCGAGGCCTCGAAAGACCTCTACGCGAACTCCAGGACCTCGTTTTTCAGGATCACCCTCCCCCTCTCGGCACCGGGAGTGATCGCCGGGACCCTGCTCACGTTCATCCCGGCCGTCGGCGACTACATCAACGCCGAGTTCCTGGGAGGACCGGGACAGGCGATGATCGGAAACGTGATTCAGAGCCAGTATCTGGTGATCAAGGATTACCCGGTCGCCGCAGCGCTGTCTTTCGTCCTGATGGTGGTGATCCTCATAGCCGTGCTGATCTACATCAAGTTCGCGGGTTCCGAGGCGCTGATGGGCGACGAGCAGGAGGCGAAGTCGTGAGGGAGGCGTGGACCTGGCTCAAGGACCACGCCATCGTGATCTATGGCGGGCTGGCGATCGCCTACATGCTCATCCCGATCGTGATAATCGCGGTGTTCTCCTTCAACGATCCCGAAGGCAAGTTCAACTTCACCTGGAGCGGTTTTACTTTCGAGCACTGGACCAACGCCTTCGGGATCGAGGAGCTGAACGAGGCGCTCTCCACCTCCCTCCAGCTTGCCGCTCTCGCGACCGTGGGAGCCACGATCCTGGGCACGCTCATCGCACTCGCCCTTGTGCGCTACGAGTTCGTCGGCCGCCGCGCGACCAACCTTCTCATCGTCATCCCCATGGCTACGCCAGAGGTTGTGATCGGGGCTTCTCTGCTCTCCATGTTCGTCTACGTCGGAGTGGGCACGGGCTTCGAGACCCTTCTCGTCGCGCACGTCATGTTCTCGATCAGCTTCGTGGTCGTCGTGGTCCGATCGAGGCTGATCGGCTTCGATCGATCCATCGAGGAAGCGGCGGCAGACCTCGGCGCGTCCCCGTTCACGACATTTCGTACCGTCACCTTTCCCCTTTTGGCGCCGGGTCTGATCGCCGCGGCGCTCCTGGCATTCGTGCTCTCGCTGGACGACTTCGTGATCTCGGCCTTCAACTCAGGCCAGGAGGTCACGTTCCCGATTTTCATCTTCGGCGCTTCTCAGCGAGGCATTCCCGTCGAGGTGAACGTGCTGGCGACGATCCTCTTCCTCCTCAGCGTCGTCGCCATGGTTCTCGTCGTTTGGCAACAGCGCCGCGCGGAGCGCATGGCAGCGGTGCGGCCGAGCTGACAACAGCAGCCCCCTGGACGGATGACTGACGCTCGCGAGTAGCGCGCCCTTCATACTTTAAGACCGATGAGCACGGGGATGGAATTGCCGAGCGCCGACGAGCGCTTGGCCGACGAGAAGCTGCTCCTCGAGCGCTACCACCGCGACCATAGCCCGATCGTTCGCGAGGAGCTCGTCAACCGCTTCATGCCGCTCGCGCGGAGCCTTGCCAATCGCTACGCGGGTGGGCCCGAGCCGACCGAAGACCTCCACCAGGTCGCAAGCCTCGGGCTCGTCAAGGCGATCGAGGGCTTCGACCCCACACTCGGCTACACCTTCGCGAGCTATGCCGCGCCGACCATCCTCGGCGAGATCAAGCGCCACTTCCGTGACCGCGGGCGCCAGGTCCACCTGCCTCGCGGCCTTCAGGAGCGCATCGCCCTGATCGAGCGCGCCGTCGACGACCTGCCGACGAAACTCGCACGCGCGCCTTCGGCAGCAGACGTAGCCGCCCACACCGGCCTCGATATCGAGGAGGTACTCGAAGCCATGGAGGCGGCGAGCGCCCGGCGCCCCTACTCACTCGACGCGACCGTCGGTCCGGACGAGGACGCGGCATTCCTCGTCGACACGCTCGGTGACGTGGACCTCTCTTACGAGACGGTCGAGTACGGGGAGGCGATCGCCTCGACGCTGGCGCTCCTGCCCGAGCGCGAGCGCATGATTCTGAACCTCCGCTTCGTCGAGGACCTGACCCAGTCCGAGATCGCAAAGAGGGTCGGCATCTCCCAGATGCACGTCTCGCGTCTCTTGCGGCGGGCGCTTGAGGCCGTGCGCGCTCAGGTTCCTCCCGAAGAGGGCTGAAGCCCCACGAACTGTCTCAGGCGGTGGTCTCGGGCGCAATCACGATAACTAGGAACTCGCCACTGCCGTTCTGAATGACCTCGACGCTCTCCGCGAGCTTCGCTACCGATACGCCGAGGCCAGGCAGCTCCATCTGATCCAGTAACCGGCCGGCACCGCCGTCTTGGAAAGGGCCCACGCGCAGGCATAGCTTCGGCCCACACTCCTCGATCTCGATGCCGACGCGCCCATCGGCGAACTCTTCGGGCCGGCCGGCAGCGATGGCATCACCGACGAGCACACCGTCCGACATGCGATCGAGCGAGAAGCCCGCGCGGGTCGCTGCCATCGCCAGCACGCGGGCGATGACCGGCTTCGCCGACGCACCCGCGTCGATCACGATCTCCGCCTCCTTCGGCGCGGCCGGCATGGCCGTGGCCGGCTGATCCGAGCATTCGTGCGTGCAAACCCGCGCGAACAGCATGGTGCCGCCCCCCTCGGGACTCTCGATCCCGAACGATTCGACCACGGACGCGATCAGCGGCAGGCCCAGGCGCAGCGACGTGCCTGAAGAAGCTGGACGCGGGCGAAAACCGACCCCCCAGTCGCGAATGCGAAGCTCGACCTCTTTGCCGTTTGCGACGGCGTGGACCTCTATCCGCCCGTCGTCGCGCCCGGGATAGGCGTGAACCACGGCGTTCATGCAGGCCTCGGTGGCGATTTGCTTGAGGTCGGCGAGCGGTCGCTCGGGGATCGAGACGCCGTCGGCAAATCCCGAGAGCGCTTGCCGGACCAGCGCCAGGTTCTCCGCCTTGGCGGCAAGCCCCATTCGAAGCTCGGTCGTGGGCGCGGCGGCCACTTCCTCGCGCCTCAGCTTGGGGCGAGGGCAAGCGCTTCGAGCGCCGCCTCGCGGTTCGGGTGCACGGGAAGCTCTTCCGCAAGCCCCGTCACCTCGAGCACGCGACGAACGGGCTCAAAAGCCCCATCGCATGCGACGGCGAAGCCACGCTCGGCTTCGCCTGCGTGGCGCCGCGCGTCAAGCACGGCACCGAGGATGGACGAGTCGACGAAAGTTGCCGGCGAGAGGTCGATGATCAATGCCTTGGCCTCGCCCGCGGCCGCCTCGAACGCACGGCGGACCATCGGGAGGGTGCCGAGATCGTGCTCGCCTTGGAGCACGACGACCTCGACCTCGTCTCCGCCGGATTCCCGGCGGACTTCTCCCACCACGTCCATGGCGCGAGGATATCCATTGTGCGCAAGGACGCGACCGCGCGCCCTGCCGCGGCGACGCAGCTTGATCACTGGATTCGACTACCACCGCGAGGCTGGCCCTAAACACTCAGCGGTACGATCGCCCGCATGGCTGCGCCCGCGACAAGCCTCCTCATCGGCGGCGAGCCGGTTGGGGGCCAAGGCGAGGTCATCGAAGTCGAGAACCCGTTCTCCGAGGAGATGATCGCCGAGGTTCGTGGGGCCTCTTTGAGGCAGGTCGACGCGGCGGTGAACGCAGCCCGCGGGGGCTTTCGAGTCTGGGAATCCACTCCAGCTACAGAGCGCGCCGAGATGCTCCACGAGGTCGCGAACCGCCTGAGGTTGCGAACCAACGAGCTCGCCACGCTCATGACCTCCGAGGGCGGAAAGCCGATGCTCGAGAACGCCGACGAGGTCGGCTGGGTGGCGGCGGCCTTCGACTACTACGCCGAGATCGGCCGCGATTCTGCCGGTCGCGTGATCCCGCCGATCGAGTCGAGCCAGCTCGCACTCGTCGTCAAGGACCCGCTGGGCGTGGTCGCTTGCATCGTCCCCTGGAATTACCCGCTCCTGCTCTTGGCGTGGAAGCTCGCGCCCGCGCTCGCCGCCGGCAACTCGGCCGTTTGCAAGCCCTCGGAGGTGACGCCGCTCTCCACACTCGCGATCGCCGACGTCTTCGATCACATGCCCCCGGGCGCCGTCAACATCATCGCGGGGGCCGGCGAGGTCGGCGGCGCGATCGCATCGCACGAGGGAATCGACGCGGTCGCTTTCACCGGCTCGGTCGAGACTGGTAAGAGCGTCGCAGCGGCTTGCCTCGATCGCATGGCGCGAGTGAACCTCGAGATGGGCGGCAAAGATCCCTTCATCGTCTGCTCCGACGTCGCGGCCGAGATCGAGGTAGCGGCGCGCGGCGGCGCCTGGGCGGCCTACTTGAACGCCGGCCAGGTCTGCACGTCAGCCGAGCGCTTCTACGTCATGGAGGACGTCTACGACGACTACGTCGCGGCGTTCGTCGAGCACACGAACTCGCTCGTGGTCGGCGATCCCACAGACGCCCGCACCGACATCGGCCCGATGGTCTCCTTACTCCAGCGAGACAAGGTGGCGGCACAGCTCGAGGCCGCGGTGTCGTCCGGCGCCGAGGTGCTGACGGGTGGCGACCGGGCCGGACATGAGCGGGGGCACTTCTTCGCGCCGACGGTCGTAACGGGGCTCGCGCCCGAGACGGACCTACTGCGCGAGGAGACGTTCGGGCCCATCGCACCGATCGTGCCGGTGCGATCGCTCGACGAGGCGATCGAGCTTGCAAACGGGACACGGTTCGGACTCGGGGCGAACATCTACACGCGCGACCTGCGAAACATCCTGCGCTGTATGCGCGAGATCAAGGCAGGCACGGTCTGGTTCAACGACCCTCTGACCGACAACGACGCCGGCCCCTTCGGAGGCTTCAAGCAGTCCGGCCTCGGCCGCGAGCTAGGCCGCGAGGGACTCGAGGCCTTCCAGGAGACCAAGCACGTCCACATCGAGACGGAGCTCAGTGTCAAGGACTGGTGGTATCCCTACGGCGGCGGCGCACCCGGCGACGGCTCAGGAACGTAGCGCATATCTCCGCTCTCGGAGATACTGCTCGAGCGATGTCGAGAGAGAACGTGGAGATCGTGCGCGGAGTGATCGAAGCCCATGATCGAGGCGACTTTGACGCAGTTTTCGATGTCTATGACCCCGCGATCGAATGGCACATCGGAGCACTCCCGTTCACCGGCTCGGATTTCAAACCTGTCTACTACGGGCACGAAGGAGTCCGCTCCTTCTGGCGCACCTGGCTGGCGGCTTGGGAGACAGCCAGCTTCGAGTACGAGGAGTTCCACGACGCCGGACACCATGTCCTCACGATCCTCAGCCAGCGCATTCGCGGCCGCACGAGCGGCGTTGAGCTGGAATGGCGCTCCTACGGCCAAGTCTGGACGATCAGTGACGCGAAAATCGTGCGAGTGGAGTTCTTCCTGGCGCGGGCCGAAGCCTTCGAAGCCGTCGGACTGCCTGAGTAGCCGTCCGGACAGCCGGGAACTGATCTATCTCGCACCCGCGATGAGGGTGTGAGATAGATCAGAACGGCTTGGATCGCCGGTTCTGGGCGCGAGGTCAATGGACCGTCGGCGGTTTGGACATTTCGGCAGCGTTCGAGGCGTCACAATCGAGGTGATGTCCGAGGTGACTGAAACCCGCACGCTTCGCAACTTCGTCGGCGGAGGCTGGGTCGACGCAGCGGGCTCGATGACGCTCGAGGACGTGAATCCCGCCACAGGCGAGGTCACTGCCCTGATCCCCCTCTCAGGCGAGGCCGACGTCGACGCCGCGGTCAAGGCGGCGCGTGAGGCCTACCCGGCGTGG
>JALZIJ010000280.1 GCA_030860375.1 Actinomycetota bacterium
GCCTCGAGCGCCCACACCTCCATCTCGCCGAAGCGCTGTCCGCCGAACTGCGCCTTACCGCCCAGCGGCTGCTGGGTGACGAGCGAGTAGGGACCTGTCGAGCGAGCATGGATCTTGTCGTCCACGAGATGGAGCAGCTTCAGGATGTACATGGCGCCGACCGTGACGTGGCCTTCGAACGGCTCGCCCGTGCGGCCCGAATAGAGCTGCGCGCGACCCGCCGAACGGGTGCCCGGACGAGCGGACTTGTCGAGCCCGAGGTCGATGCCTCGCTCAGCGTGCTCCTCCTGCCAGTGGACGAGAGCGTCGTCGACCTGCTCGACGCTGGCGCCGTCGAACACCGGGGTCGCGACGTAGACCCTGCCGTTCGTGTCCTCAATGTTCTTGTACGCCTCGGTGCCGTCGTCGTACCAGCCGTTCATCGCGGCCCACCCGAGGTGAGTCTCGAGGATCTGGCCGATGTTCATACGGCTCGGGACGCCGAGCGGGTTGAGGATGACGTCGACGGGCGTGCCGTCGGCCAGGAACGGCATGTCCTCTTCCGGAACGATCCGGGAGATGACGCCTTTGTTTCCGTGGCGTCCGGCGAGCTTGTCGCCTTCGGCGATCTTCCGCTTGGTGGCGACGAAGACGCGAACGAGGCTGTTGACACCGGGCTGAAGGTCGTCGCCTTCTGAGCGGTCGAAGGTGATGACGTCGATGACGACACCGCCCTCGCCGTGCGGCACCTTCAGGGAAGTGTCGCGAACCTCGCGCGCCTTCTCCTTGAAGATCGCGCGGATCAGCTTTTCTTCAGCCGTCAGCTCGGTCTCGCCCTTCGGCGTGACCTTGCCGACGAGGAGGTCGCCGGACTGAACCTCGGCGCCGATGCGGACGACGCCGCGCTCGTCGAGGTTTCGAAGGGACTCTTCCGAGCGGTTCGGGATGTCGCGGGTGATCTCCTCGTCGCCGAGCTTCGTGGTGCGGGCGTCGATCTCGTACTCCTCGATGTGGATCGAAGTGAGCTCGTCGTCCTTTACGAGGCGCTCGGAGAGGATGATCGCGTCCTCGAAGTTGTAGCCCTCCCATGACATGAAGGCGACCAGGCAGTTCTTGCCAAGAGCGATCTCGCCGCCGGCCGTCGATGAGCCGTCGGCGAGGACGTCGCCCGGCTTCACCTTGTCGCCGGCGCTGACGATGGGCGTCTGGTGAATCAGAGTGCCCTGGTTCGAGCGCCGGTACTTGTCCAGCTCGAACTCGTCCTTTTGAGAGCCGTGGGAGACGATGACCTTCTCGGCGTCCACGTACTCCACCTCGCCGGCGGTGGTCGTAATCGTGACGTCGCCGGTGTCGACCGCTGCGCGGCGCTCCATGCCGGTGCCGATGAGCGGCGCCTCTGGCTTGAGGAGCGGCACGGCCTGGCGCTGCATGTTCGAGCCCATCAGGGCACGGTTTGCGTCGTCGTGCTCGAGGAAGGGAATCAACGCCGTCGCGACCGACCAGATCTGGGTCGGCGAGACGTCCATCAGATCGACTTCGCGGGGGGACATGAGACCCACCTCGCCCTCGCCGACACGACATGAGACCTGAGGGCCCTTCAGCTTCTGCGTCTTGGCGTCGACCTCGGCCGACGCCTGCGCGATGATCTTCTCCTCTTCCTGGGTTGCGTCCAGGTGGACGACCTCGTCAGTGACAGTGCCGTCCTTGACGATCCGATAGGGCGTGGTCACGAAGCCGTGCTCCGATACCTGCGCGTATGAGGAGAGCGAGCCGATCAGGCCGATGTTCGGGCCTTCAGGCGTCTCGATCGGACACATCCGCCCGTAGTGGGTCGGGTGGACGTCGCGAACCTCGATCGGAGCGCGCTCGCGGGTCAGGCCGCCGGCGCCGAGTGCCGACAGGCGGCGGCGGTGGGTCAGGCCTGCCAGGGAGTTCGTCTGATCCATGAACTGCGAGAGCTGCGAGGAGCCGAAGAACTCCTTCATCGCGGCCACGACCGGGCGGATGTTGATGATGGTCTGCGGGGTGATCGCGTCTGCGTCCTCGGTGGTGAGGCGCTCGCGGACGACTCGCTCCATGCGGTAAAGGCCGACCCGGAACGCGTCCTGGATCAGCTCGCCGACCGTGCGGAGGCGCCGGTTCCCAAAGTGCTCGTACTCGTCGAGGTGGTCCTTGAGCGGCTCGCGCGAGTAGGTGATCGCCTCAGCGGCGTAGTCCTTGATCGGGTTCTCGTCGTCGATCGTCTCCGGCACGCCGAGAAGGCGCGGGAGCGAGACGAGTTCCTTGATGAGCGCGACGATGTCGTCCTTGGTGAGCGTGCGGTGCTCGAGGTCGACGTCGAGGTCGAGGCGCGCGTTCAGCTTGTAGCGGCCGACCCTCGTGAGGTCGTAGCGCTTGGGGTCGAAGAAGAGCTGCTCGAGCAGTGCCTTCGCGGCGTCCACCGATGGTGGCTCACCCGGGCGCTGCTTCTTGAAGAGCTCGATCAGGGCGCCTTCGGTCGTGCGGGTCGGCTCCGTGTCGGACTCGATCGTGTGGCGCATGTAGACGGAGTTGTCGAACAGAGCCAGAAGCTCCTCGTCCGTCTCGTAGCCCATCGCTCGAAGTAGGACCGTGACCGGCAGCTTGCGCTTACGGTCGATGCGCGCGTAGACGCGACCCTTCTTGTCGATCTCGAGCTCGAGCCAGGAGCCGCGGGAGGGCATGAGGTTCGCGATGAAGACCTGCTTCTCGCGATCCTTCGGCTCCATCACGTAGGCGCCAGGCGAGCGGACGAGCTGCGTCACGACGACACGCTCGGTGCCGTTGATGATGAACGTGCCGCGCTCCGTCATCCACGGGAAGTCCCCCATGAACACGGTCTGCTCGCTGATCTCACCCGTCTCGCGGTTCTGGAAGGCGACCTTGAGGTTGAGGGGGCGCGAGAAGGTGACGTCCTTCTCACGGCACTCGGCAACCGTGTTGGCCGGGTCGCCGAACGCGAGGTCCCCGAAGACGATCGCGAGGTTCCCGGTGTAGTCCTCGATCGGCGAGATGTCGTCGATCGTTTCGCGCAGCATCCCCTTCTCCGAGGTCAAAGCCTCAAAGGAGCGGCGCTGGATATCGATCAGATGCGGTACTTCGAAAGGTTCCGGAAGTCGTGAAAATGACCTCCGCGTGACAGGGGCAGCATGAACTCTGGCCAACTGGGCAACTCCTCAGATGGTCGAAATGGACGAACCCGGCGCAGGTCCGCGACGAAAAAGGCGCGACCGGTGAATATACAACACCGGCCGCGCAAGCGACAACTTATTTTCCGCTACTTGAGCTCTACCGACGCTCCGGCCTCTTCGAGATCGGCTTTGAGCTTCTCCGCCTCGTCGCGCTCGATGCCCTCCTTGACGGGGCTCGGAGCGTCATCGACGACCGCCTTAGCCTCTTTGAGGCCGAGGCCGGTGGCCGCACGGACCGCCTTGATCACGGGGACCTTCTTGTCGCCCGCAGCGGTGAGGATGACGTCGACCGTGGTCGACTCCTCCTCGGCGGCGGCGCCGTCGCCCCCGCCTCCTGCGGCCGGTGCTGCCGCGGCGACAGCGGTCGCTGAGACGCCGAATTCTTCTTCCAGCGCCTTGATGCGCTCCGACAGCTCGAGCACGGAAATGCCCTTGAGCTCTTCGATCCAATCTTCTGTGGTGGTTGCAGCCATATTTTCAGTCCTCCTGGGTTTCAGAGTCAGTGTCAACTGAGGGGTCAG
>JALZIJ010000009.1 GCA_030860375.1 Actinomycetota bacterium
GGATGCGGGCCCGCTCGGGCCGGCGGACCCCGATTGAGGGGCCTCAGGCGATCTACATGAGGTTCACCGCCGCCGCGAGACCGACGGCGCCGACGGTGATCGAGTAACCCGTATAGCCGTTGAGGGCGAGCAGGAGCGCGGCGATCGCGCAGATGCCGACGGTAACGAGCCATGGGATCCTGGTGGCCTTCACGCTCGCTATTTTGACTCGCGTGGCGGACCAGATGACCGACGACTCCTTTGAGCGGGCACTTTCGGCCACCGCCCGCGAGGCTGCCGGCCACTTCACGGCGCTCTCACCGGAGATTCGAGGCTGCGCGATCATCGGCCCGCGAGGGCTGGCTGGAAGCTCCTCCGGCGATGAGGCGGGTTGGATCGAGGCCGCGAGGGCCTTGCTGGAAGCGGCGGACAGGGCTGCCGGGACGGCCGCGAGTCACGCCCACGTCGCGACCGAGGAGGGCGAGGCGTATGCGATTCGACAGGGTGATTTCGCGATGGTGGCCGTGACCGATCGGTTCACCCTTGCCTCGCTCGTCTTCGCAGACATGCGCGCCGCCCTTCGCGAAGCGGCGCGAGCAATTGCGCCCGCCACAGCCCAGGCGGCGTGATGCAAAAGCCCCACCGACTTGTCCTTGACCGCATGTCCGGCTACGCCGACGAGGCGGCCGCCTATCTCAGGCGCCGCCGCCTCACCCGCAAGCCATTCGCCCGCGTCTACACGGCAGGCGGCGGGGGCGCAACGCACTCGCCGGCAACGGAAGCCGGCCGCGAGCTCTTCCTTTCAGCGGCACGGCTGATCGACGCAGCCCGTTGAGGGATCCGGTCAGTCTTCGGGGTCGGGGTCCGGCTCGAGGTCTGAGATCTCCTCGTCCGGATGGATCTCGTCGTCGCCGTGGTCCGGGCGGGTGGCCGAGACGGCATCGCGGGAGACCGGGTGATAGCTCGTCTGGAAAGCCTCGATTGCTCCTTCGAGCGCGTGCTCGTCAACCGGGACGTCGTCGGAGATATGCACCCACGCCGAGTCTTCCGGATCGTCGAGGTTGAAGACCTCCTGGTCTATCGACGCCGAATCGTCGACGATTACGACGACTTCCGTGTGAGGGTTGAAGTAGGTGCCGGGCCGGAGGACCAGATCGTTCAAGTCGAGTCTCTCGCCAGTCATCCGCCGCGAGGTATACCTGAAACAACACCTGCTTTCCGCGCTGCCGTTCGGCAACGCGTCAGATCATTGCCCAAGCGACTCGAGCTCTGTGAGCTGGCGCTTCACCTCAGCCTCGACGTCGAGCGGCTCCCGGCCCATGCGGATCCGCCGGGCGTTCGAGGCCTCGACGAGCTCCCGAACCTCCGAGACGAGCTGGGCGTCGCGAACGAGCGAGCCCGGCGCGCGCTCGTCGGCGAGGATTCGTTCGAGCTCGGCCTCGATGTCGAGCGGCGCCTCACCGCGCGAAGCGAGGCGGTAGGACTTCGCTTCGAGGAACTGGCGAATCTCGGCCTCCCTCGTCTCGGCCGAGATGGGGGCGGACGGGCCGCCCGTCGAGCTCTGGGGAAAGTCCTGCTCGATCGACAGCGGGCCTTTGCCGATCTGGCGGAAGGCCTCGCCCGAGCCGATGAAGCTGAGGGCGCCGATCGGGATCGCGATCAACACGATCAGCAGGATCGCCTCGCCGTTCGAAAGAGCGAGCTGGATCACCCTTGGAAGGGTAGGGGAGGGCTCTGCGGTGACGCTATCCTTCCCACCCCAATCTCGTTGACTGACGAGTCAATCAAAGGAGCTTTTCGACGTGGATTTCAGGCTAACCGACGAGCAGAAGGACCTCCGCGAACTGGCACACAACTTCGCCGAGAAGGAGATCCGCTCGGTCGCATGGGAGTACGACAAGGAAGGCACCTGGCCGCAGGAGGTCATCCAGAAGGCCTGGGACGTCGGCTTGATGAACACGCATCTCTCCGAGGAGTACGGCGGGGCAGGGCTGGATTTTCTCTCGGGATGCCTGATCGAAGAGGAGTTCGGCTGGGGTTGCTCCGGCATCGGCACCTCGTTGGCGGCTAACGGCCTGGCGGCGACGCCGGTCGCGCTGGGAGGCTCGGACGAGATCAAGAAGGAGTACCTCGGGATGCTCGCCGAGGAGCCCAAGCTGGCTTCGTTCTGCCTCACCGAGCCCGACGCGGGCTCGGATGTCTCCGGGATGAAGACCACCGCCTTAAAGGTCGGCGACAAGTGGGTCCTGAACGGCTCGAAGTGCTTCATCACCAACGGGACCTACGCCGACTGGTACACGGTCTACGCCAAGACCGACAAGGACGCCGGCCACCGCGGCATCTCTGCCTTCGTCGTGCCTCGTGACGACACCGTCACCATCGACAAGAAGGAAGACAAGATGGGCCAGCGCGCTTCAAACACCGCGACCGTCGTCTTCAACGAAACCGAGATCCCTGAAGACAACCTCCTCGGCGAAGAGAACAAGGGCTTCAAGCTCGCGATGATGACCCTCGACCGCACCCGTCCCGGCGTTGCCGCGATGGCGGTCGGGATCGGCCGTGCCGCGTTCGAGTTCGCCTGCGACTACTCGAAGGAGCGCGTCCAGTTCGGCGTGCCGATCGCCATGCACCAGGCCGTTTCATTCATGATCGCCGACATGGCGACCAAGGTCGAGGCCGGGCGCCTGCTCACGTGGCAGTCCGCCGCGCTTCTCGATCAGGGCATCCGCAACACGCTCGCCTGCTCGCACGCGAAGCGCTTCGCGGCCGACTCCGCGATGGAGATCGCGATCGATGCGGTGCAGGTGTACGGCGGGTACGGGTTCATCAAGGAGTACCCGGTCGAAAAGCTCATGCGCGACGCGAAGATCATGCAGCTGTACGAAGGCACGTCGCAGATCCAACGCCTCGTGATCGCGAAGGAGGTCCTGATGGGCCGAAACGTGAACGAGCCGCTCCCCGAGGCCGTCTCGCGCCAGAACGACGCAGCCGCCAAGGAATCCGAGACCGCGCCGGCAGCCGCATAGCCCGCTACCTGAGCCGAAACGCAAGAAAGAGGGGGCCCGGCTGGGCCCCCTCTTTCGTTTCTGGGCGGCTCCCCCCGGAGGCCGCTATCCCTTGCGCTGCGGGTCGACCGCGAGCATCGTGCCTACGACAGTGAGGACGATGCCGCCGAGCACCACGAGGTGCGCCCAGCCGTCGATCCCGTCGATGAGGGCATAGACGAGCACGGCCGCGATCATCGCGAGCACGGCGTTGAGCGCGACGATCCTCCGGGCGTTCTTGACCTCGGCGCCCGCGGTAGGGGGCGCGGTCAGGTCGATCCGCTCGTACAGGTTGCGCTGGCTGATGTCTGTGCTGGCCATCTGATCTCTCCTCGCGGTGGGTGTTCCGAGCACCCTCCTTCTTCCCAAAGCGCAGCGGTGTGAGGAGCGTCACGCCTATAGTCGAGAGGTGACCGAAAAGCTCTCCCGGCCGGTCTCAGAAGCCGTCGCGCGCGGTCGTAGGCGTGACGAGGAGCCCGGCGCGGGCAAAGCCGGGCATGCCGGGCGCTCGATGGACGTTCTCGGCGGTGAGATCCGGCGTCGCGATCTGCTGCCTTTGCTGGTGCTTCACCTCATGCGCGACGAGCCCGTCTACGGCAACCGCCTGATGGGGGCGATCGAGGAGCTGACGGAGGGCGTGATCTCGGTCAACCCGAACACCATCTATCCGCTGCTTCGAGACATGGAAACCCGCGGCCTGATCGAAGGCGCATGGGAGCACCCGGACCGTCGCACCCGACGCTTCTACTCGATCACGGGTCCGGGTCGCTCGGAGCACGAGCGGCTTCGATCGGAGCTCGAGCCAATCCTCGATTCCATGGTCCGGTCGATCAGCCTGATCAAAGCGGAGCTCTACGGCGATGCCAATATTTCTGATGAGCAGCTTTAGCTGCGAAAGCAGCGTGTGCCGGTGGGTATTTCTGATGAGCAGCTTTAGCTGCGAAAGCAGCGTGTGCCGGTGGGTGTAGTTGAGGAGGACGTCAGCGTCGCCGCGCCGCTGGCGGACACTTGGGATGCCTATTTCGAGCCTCGGACGTGGCCCTCGTGGGTTGACTCCTTCGGAAGTGTGACCGCGCTGGATGGCTATCCCCAGGCCGGAGGAACGCTGCGCTGGAAGTCGGTGCCGGCTGGGCGCGGGGAGGTCACCGAACACGTGTTGGAGCACGAGCCGCGACGAATTCACCGCATCAAGTTCAGCGATCCATCGCTCGAGGGAGAGATGTCGGTCTCGTTCGCGATCGACGGAGAGGGCACCAAGGTAATAGCCGTCTTCGAATATCGGGTCGTCGACCCCAGCCTGTTTGCGCGAGCTGCCTCGCTCATCTTCGTCAAACCGCAGATCCGCGGCACGCTGAGACGCTCTCTCGATGCATTCGCGAGCGACGCCGGGGAGCTTTCGCCACCCGGCGCGGCTCGCTAGCCGTCGACTAGCCTTCCGCCTCCTCTTTCCCTACTTCCCCTGATCGGAGCTTCACCAGAATGTTCGTCTTCAAGGCCGCCGTCGTCGGTGCCGGAACCATGGGCGGCGAGATCGCGCAAGCGATCGCAGCAGCCGAGATTCCCGTCGTCCTCAAAGACATCAAGCAGGAGTTCGTCGACGCGGGCCTCGACAAGGCGCGAGAGGTGACTCAAGGCCAGCTCGGGCGACTGGTAAAGAAAGAAAAGCTGACCCAGGAGCAGGCGGACGAGCAGCTCGAGGTCGTGATGGGGCGGATCACCGGTACGACCGACTACGCGGACTTCGGAGACGTCGACTTCGTGATCGAGGCAGCGCCCGAGAAGATGGAGATCAAGCAGCAGGTCTTCGCAGAGCTCGACGCTGTTACTCCGGGGCACGCGATCCTCGCCTCGAACACATCGTCGCTCTCGATCGCCGAGATGGCGGACGCGACCCTTCGCCCCCACAAGGTCGTGGGCTTTCACTTCTTTTATCCGGCCTCGGTCATGCCCCTTGTTGAGATCGTCGCCGGCATCACTGACGAGGAGACGATCGAGGCTTCCGTCAATTTCGCCCAAACGATCCGCAAGCAGCCGATCGTCTGCGAGGAAGTGCCCGGCTTCGTCGTCAACCGCATCCTCAATTCAGCGGTTGGCGAGATCTGGCGCGCCCAGGAGGAGCGAGGCCTTTCGATCTCAAAGATCGACGAGGTTGTCGGCGCGCAGAACGTCGCGCCGATGGGCCCGTTCTTCCTCGTGGACCTGCTCGGACTCGACACCGTGTTCCACGTCGCTCAGCATCTGAACGAGTCGTACGGCGACTCGTTCTACGTCCATCAAGGAATGAAAAAGCTCGTCTCAGAAGGCAAGCTGGGCGCCAAATCCGGCGGTTCGGGCTTCTACGAAAACGGGGAGCCTCAGATCGAAGGCGATGCCGAGCCCGACGGCGAGGAGTTGGCTGAGTTGATGACGCTGAAGGCGCTCGTCGAGTCGTGCCTCGTTCTCGAAGAGGGCGTCTCGACGGTCCGCGAGATCGACCTCGGGATGATGGCCGGTGCCGGTATGGACCCGCGTCGCGGCATCTTTCCACCGTTCATGAAAGCCGACCTGACCGGCCTCGATGTGATGCTCGAAAAGCTCGAGAGCGCCGAGGAGAAGCACGGGGAGCGCTTCGCTGCGCCCGTCACGCTTCGCCGCCTCGTCGCCCAGGGCAGGCTCGGCCAGAAGGCCGGACAAGGCTTCTACCCATACCCGCAGCCCGACGAGGGTGATCAGACCGATACGGTCAAGCTCGAGACGCGCGGCGACGTCGCGATTGCCTGGCTTGCGAACGGGATGATGAACGCCGTTTCGCCGCAGGTCGTCACAGACCTCGGCACGGTCTGGGAGAAGATCAAGGAATCGGGTGAGATCGGTGCCATGGTCATCGCCTCGGCCAATCCGCTCGTCTTCTCCGCGGGCGCGGACATCAAGGCGTTTACGCAGATGGATGAATTGGCCGGAGAGGACCTGATCCATTCCGGGCATGCGCTTCTTCGCGACCTCGGCCAGTCGCGCGTCTCCACCATTGCCGCGGTCAACTCGCTCGCCTTCGGAGGCGGCTGTGAGCTCTCGATGGCGTGCGATTTCCGAATTGCCGCCGAATCGGCGGTCTTCGGACAGCCTGAGATCAAGCTGGGCATCATCCCCGGCTTCGGCGGCACGCAACGCCTGCCGCGACTCGTCGGGCCTCACAAGGCGCTCGAGATGAACCTCGTCGGGGATGCGATCACGGCGCAGGATGCTCTCGAGCACGGCCTCGTCAACCGGGTCGTGCCCGATCACGAGCTCTTCGACACGGCCCTCGCATGGGGTCGCAAGCTTGCCGGCCAGGCGCCGCTCGCGGTTGAGGAAATCAAGAAGGTCTCCCACCAGGGTGACCTCGACGAGGGCATCGAGGCCGAGAAGCAGGGTTTCGGCGACGTCTTCGCCACTGAAGACGCGAAGGAGGGAATCTCCGCGTTCCTCGGCAAGCGCAAGGCTCAGTGGAAGGGCGAGTGAGGCGGAGGGAAGCGGAGCCGAGCGACGCCGGCCCATCGCGAACGTCCGACACGGGACGCTATGGGGCTCAGCGTGGGACGTTCGTGGAGGAGGGGGCGGAGCGGCTGGCGCAGATGCTGCGCGAATCCGCCTCGACCGTTGTGCTCACGGGGGCGGGCGTCTCGGTGCCTTCGGGGATTCCGGACTTCCGCACTCCCGGGACCGGGCTCTGGGAGAACGTCGACCCGTTCGAGGTTGCTCACATCGACGCCTTTCATGCGGATACGGCGCGCTTCTGGCGCTACTACCGTCCCCGTTTCCACGAGTTGGGCTCAAAGCAGCCGAACGCCGCTCATCGGGCTCTCGCAGAGCTCGAGGAGCAAGGCTTGGTCGACGCGGTAATTACGCAGAACATCGATCGCCTCCACCGTGCCGGGGGCTCGCGGCGGGTGATCGAGGTGCACGGCACCATCGAGACATCGAGTTGCATCGCTTGCGGCGCGACCGTCGGTATCGATGAGGTAGAAGCGCTTTTCGGCGACGGCGAGGTCGCCTTTTGCGGCGAATGCGGCGGCAAGGTGAAGCCCGACGTCGTCCTCTTCGGCGAGTTACTACCCGAAGAAGCAATGGCCGAGGCGACGGCTCTATGCGAGGAGGCTGAGCTCGTTCTTTGCGTGGGCTCCTCCCTGGAGGTCTATCCGGTCGCCGGACTGCCGAGCGTCGCGCTCAATCGCGGCGCTCGCCTTGCGATCGTCACAAAGGGCGAGACGCCTTACGACCGCGACGCCACGGTGCGCCTGGACGGCGACGTGGTTGATGAGCTGAGCGCGGTGCTGGCTGCGCTTTAGGCGCTCGCACCCTGATCCCAAGAGTGTGTTTTGTGGAGCTCTAGGCGCTTGCTTGCGGCTACGGTTGGCCGCTCGAGGCTCCAGGTGCTTGTTGTGGCGCGGCCTTGTGTCGGATCGTCGCCGGCGGGCAACCAGGGGGTTAGGCAGGCGCTTAGGGCGCCAAAGGCGACGAGCGCCCCGGCTTTTCCCGGCCACCCATACGGTGGTCAGCGCGAAAAGCTTCGCTCAGCCCGCGACTTTTCGCGCTGGATACGCGTATGGCGTACCTACCGCGAAAAGTCGACAATAATCGCCCTCGGCGCCGAGACGCCTCGCCAACCCTCCCCCCGGTTGCCCGCCGTAGACGTTTCGCGGGTCGCGAGCGTCGAGAAAACGCAGCAAACGCTTCGAGCCACCCGGTTTCCGGCATGCCGCGGGCAAAGCGCAGCCCGCGCTTCGAGACGCCCCTACCCGTGTGCGGCGCGTCTTCGCAGCACCCGCTCGCATACAGCGAGGGTCTCTGCGACCTCTGCGAGACGCTTGGCCCCCAGCCGGCCGCCCAGTGCCTCGTTTGCGGCTTCTCCGGTGATCTTTCGCCTACTGTCGAGCGCAGCCAGGTCTTCAGCCTGCCTGGGCTGCGAGAGAGCCTCGCGCTCGGCAAGAAGAGCCTCCAGGGCCACGCGGAGCTGAAGTGCGCCCTCGCGCCCTCGGCCAGCGTCGAGGTCTGAGCGGGCGCGTAGGAGCAACTCCTCGCAAGCCAGCGGAGCGTCGCGTCCGCCGAGGAGCTCGGCCATGCGCTCCTGCGGTCGAAGCGCCTCGCCTCGCGTCCGCCGGCGCGCTTCGCGGGGCAGATCGATCGCTTCTACCCAGTGTCCCTCGACAAGCCCGTCGCCTTCGCCGAAGCCGACCCGAACCACGAGGGCTGCGTCTAGGGCAGGATCGCTGATGCTCGCGTCCGCGGCCGCCACGCGCCAAGCCGAGAGCGCTCGTGTGACGCAGTTGAGCGCGCGGTCGACCAGAGCGTCGCGCATGTCCTCGTCGTTGCGCATGCGCTCGAGCCACGCGCCGCCCTCGCCTTCGATTACGGCCGCCTCGATCACAGTGAGCCGCGTGAGGGGCACCGTCGCCTCCCCGGAAGATTCGGCGTCGCGCGGCTTGGAGCGGCGAAGGCGCCGGCGGGCGGGGGAGGGAGCGCCAAGGGTTTCGGCGACGAGCACGAGCTCGGTTTCACCGCGAGCGGTGTCTGCGCTTGCGGGTTCGCGGACCGGATACCGGCCGTCGGCGATCCCGGTGGATCCTGCGAGCTCGAACTGAACGAAGGGAAAGAGGCTCAGCGGTGCGCTACTCGCCGATATGGGCAGCGGAGGCGCGGTTGCTGCCCTTCTTCGCCGGGAGCGAGTACTTCGACGGGTTGGTCGGAACCATGGGGTTGTCGATCTCGCCGATTCGGCTGATCAGGCGCTCCCACTGCTCGGGCTCGAGCAGCCGGACGAACTGCTTGTCCATCGATGAGGCCGGGCCCGATGTAGGCCGGTAGCCGATGTGGACGTGGTCGGCGTGGTCTCCCATCGCAAAGGATGGGCCTCCGAAGCTCATCAGCGAGATCACCTCGTCGGGTTCCATGGTGCCCTGGAGCTCGAGCGTGTCACGCACAAGCGCTTCGGTGAGGGAGCCCGAGCCCTGGTTGCCCAGGACCGGAACGCCGTTGATCTGGGCGATGTCGATAGCACCGCCATAGGAATGGTTGGAGACGTTGCCCGAGGTCGTGATGCTGCTTTCGCGCCCGCAGAGCATGGACGTGATCATCATTCGATAGCCACGCGCCGACAGATATTCAAGTGTCGCGAGCACCCGGCGGTCGATCTGGCCGGCGCGAACGTAGTCGCGGTCGCATTCAGACAACTCCAGGCGGGTGTTCTCGATGACACGCCTGGCGAGCTGCTCCTTGGACATGAGCAGGATGTCGCTCGTCGTAGCGCCGGAGTCCGCGAAAGGATTCTTGCCCGCGGCGCGATAGATGGCGGTCGCTTCGAGGAGCTTCCAGCCGTCGAGGATCGGCTTCGGATCGATCTTGGGTGCGCCGCGCCCGGTCGGCTTGATCTGGAAGTGGAGGCGAGGCGCCAGCTTGTCGACCTGTCCGACGCGGCCCAGGATCGTGCCGCCGATGACCTTTGAGCCCTCTTCGAGCGTCTCGAGCTCGAGCTTGTCGTCATTGACGCGCAGGACGTTAGAGAAGTAGGACTTGAAGCCTTCATAGGCCGGCATCCGGCGGTTCAAGAGCGCGTCGAGCTGGCCGGTCAGGTCGGCACGCTCCGAGTTTGCTTCGCGCTCGGGGAAGGCGTAGAGGCGCTCGCGCGAGTTCTCGGTGTTGACGGGGCCGGAGGCTTTTGCCTTGCGGTTGGCGCGAGGCTGGCCCACCTCGGGATCGGCCTTCGCCTGGCGGCCGGCCGACGCTGGGGCGGTGGGCTCGTCGTCGGAGGACGTGAGCTCGAAGTCCTTGAGGGAGGGCTTCTCCTTCTTCGGCACCGGATAGGCCTCTGAGATCTCTCCGAGTTGCGCATAGGTGAAGCGGTTGCCGTAAGCGTCTTCCAACACGATGAACCTGCCGAGCTTCTTCGACTTGCCCATGCGCTTGACGACGCCGTCGTTGACCGCGACGACCGGTGCATTCTCGCGGGTGAAGATGTCGATCCCACGGCGGGTGGGGGAGCTTGAGATGACGTCGGCGGCGTTACCGGAGCTCCCCTTCGAAGGCTCCGAGCGCTCGAGCGCCTCGCGCTCGGAGATGTCGTCCGCATAGCGCGCCTTGGCGGCCACGGGGAACTGAGCGCCCTCGGTCAGGCCGGTAAGCGAGCCCACGAGGTCGTCCGGAATCTTCCCGTACTGGCGGGCGTAGAGGAGAACCTCGTCGACGTACCAGTCGGCGTGGTTGTAGGC
>JALZIJ010000071.1 GCA_030860375.1 Actinomycetota bacterium
CGGTAATGCTGGTCGCGCGCTGGTGATTCTGAAGCGCCAAGGCCTCACCCTGTCCGGTCTTGTGATGGTCGTCGCGGGGTGTCTCTGGGCTGCGGTGGCGCTGGCGTCGACAGAGGTGGACATCCTCGGGCCCAAGGGCAACGAGACGGTCGACGTTGCCGAGATCCCGGACAACGTCAAGAACAAGACGTACAACATCGACGGGCAGCCGCAAGAGATCGACGGGGATTCACTCCAGCACGTCCTCAATTCGATTGGCATCGAATTGGATGAATGGACGAGGACCTTCATCGACGGGGGTGTCGTGAGGAACGGGGAGAAGTTTCTCGACGATCGCGTTCCCGTCTTTTTCGTCAACAACGACGATGACGTTGTCTTCCTGATTCCCAAAAAGGATGGCGAGGAGGCGCAGAAGTTTCAAGGGAACCTCGACTTCATCCTCCGAGGCGCGATCGACATCGATCCAGACGAAGTCAACGCCACGGAGGGCGACACTGAGACGTTTGACGCGACGGTCGTTGACGGTGGACCGCAGAACAACTACACCTTTGCCTGGACCGCGAGCACAGGCGAGACCGGCGCTGGACGAAGCCTCGAGCTGACCTTCAATACGTCCGGACGCGTCGAGATCAACGTCGAGGCGAAGCGGAACGGAAACGTCGTAGCCGAGCAGACGATTGCGACGCCGGTCAAGGAAGCGCCCCCTGAGGGCACGGGCAGCAGCGGTGTCGGCACCTCCGGCTCGAGCTTCGGTGGAGATGTGGGCGGCTTCACGCCTCCGGCCGAGAGCTTCGACTCGAACTTTCCGAGCGCGGGTTCGTCCACCCCTACGCCGAACTTTCCCGACGCCCCGGAGCCTCCCGGCGATACAACTGTCCCCGAAGAGGAGCTCGGCACCAGCGTCACCGGCGAGCTGCTCTCGGCCATCGCTCCGCTCGAGCCTTCGTCGGGCAAGGATTCCTCCGGGGCCGAGGACACGCTCGCGCCTGAGACTCCTTTCGCCGAGCCCGAGAACGAGGAGGTGAGCGCCCCCGGCGCGCTCATCGCGACGGGCGTTATCGTCGGCCTGCTGGGCCTCGGAGCGGGACGCGAGCTCGACAATGTGCGCCCACGCCGCTTCTTGCGGCGCCCCGACCTGAGCGCTCTTCGTAGGCTCTCGCCCCCATGGAAGTAGAGGAAGTACTTTTCGATATTGCGGACGCCCTGCGCGTCCCCGTCCTGATCCTTGCGCTGCTTGCGCTCGCACTCGTCCTGTTCGAGCTCGGCGGCCTTGTCGCAGAGCTCCTCAAGCGCCGCGGTCGGGGCCGCGGGCGCCTCGACCAGGCGATCATCAGCTCCGGGTCTGCGTTGGGCGCCGGCGACTCGGGACGTGCCTATCTCGAGCTTGGGAAGATCGCAACGAGCAAGTCGATGCGCGGAGTGCTTGGCTCCATCGTCGAGCACCGCGCTTCGGCCGGAGGCTCTGACCGGATCGCGAAGGACCTCGCCGAGTTCGACTATGGCTCGGTGAGGCGGCTCGAGCGGACGCGCATCCTGGTCCGAGTCGGGCCTGCGCTCGGGCTGATGGGAACGTTGATTCCGCTGTCTCCCGCCTTGGCCGGACTTGCTGAGGGCGACGTCCAGACGCTCTCGGACAACTTGCGGGTCGCCTTCAGCGTGACCGTCGCAGGTCTTCTCATCGGATCGATCGCCTTTGCGATCTCACTGGTGCGCGACCGCCTCTACGGACAGGACTTTTCAGACCTCGAGTATGTGGCCTCGGCGCTTGCGCCCGGCGCCGTTGCCGTAACCCCTGCCCCGGTGGCATCCGTGCCCCCGACTCCGCCTTTTGCACCGCCCCAGCCTCAGCCCGTCCAGCCCACACAGCCGCCCGGCGGAGGCGTCTAGCTCCCGTGGTCGTCAGCTCGCGCGCTCGCACACATGAGGACCGGGGCGGCGACCCGCTCGACGGGCTGGTCAACCTGTTCGACCTCGGCATCGTCCTCGCAGTCGCGTTTCTACTTGCGGCCCTATCGTCGGTGGACCTGGAGGAGCTGTTCACGAACCAGGAAGCGTTGCAGCGGGCTCAGTCCGCAGCGAACGTGACCGCAGCGGAGAACGAGGTCGCCAACGAGGTCCAACTTGCCCCGGGTGAGCGCGTTGTCGGGCAGGGTGAAGTGATCGGCACGGTTTATGAGCTGAACGACGGGCGCACTGTGATCGTCCGGCCCGAAGGGTCCGCGCCCGTCCCGGGCGAGGGTGCTCCCGTCGCACCGGACGGCGCGACTACCCCGCCCGACCCGGTCGCACCGGAAGACGGCACGACCGCGCCGCCCGAGAGCGGTCTTATCCCAGAGCAGTAGCCGGCTCGCGGACAAAGCCCGCGATCAGGTTCGCCAAGCGCTCGGGCTGATCCTCCATCGAAAACGTGTAGGAGTCCTCGATCCACTCGAGCCGGGCGCCCGGGATGTCCGCGGCAAGCTTCTCGGCGTCAGAAGGCGGAAAGAAGCGATCCTCGCGAGACCAGGCGATCAGCACCGGCCGGTCGTAGGAGCGGAGCGTCTCTGCCGCGTCCAGGGTGAACTGAGGGTCCACGGTGCGGATGAAGCGAGCGAAGTCGGCACCCGCGCCCTTCTCGGTCAGGATCGGCAGGACGTAGGAGTCGCTCGCTTCCGCGTCGAGCCCCTTCTTCGCAAGCCAGCCAAAGGCGAGTGGGGTCGAGCGAAGCGCCCGGATCCGCAGCGCCGCAAACGCGCCGCGGGCGAGCGCCGGGTAGCGGGTCGGCCAAAGCAGCACGCGAAAGAAGCGCGGTGGGAAATTCTCGTACGCGTCGCAGCTCGTAAGGACAACGCGCCCCGCCAACTCAGGGTGGCGGGCGAGAGCGATCTGCGTCAGGCCACCACCGGTGTCGTTTGCGACGATGGTGGGTGCTTCGAGCCCAAGCGTCTCAACGGCTTCAGCGATCAGATCGGCGAGGCCATCGGGGGAGAGGTCTGCGTTCGGCATCGCGATCTCGTGTGACCCGAGCGGCAGCTCCAGCGTTACGCAGCGGAAGTCCCGGGAGAGGCGCGGCACGACCTTTCGCCACAGGTTCGCGTTCACGAGCGCGCCGTGGACGAAGACGATCGGTTCGCCCGTGCCGGCCTCGAAGACGCGCATGCGCCCGCCGCTCAGTTCGATCTCCCGCGCCTCGCCGAGGGCAGAATCCCTCCAGAACTTGTCCTCGCTTCCCTTCAAGGGACCTCCTTTGATTACATACAGGGTGTATGAGTAGGTCCGGGGACGATAACATACAAACGGTATGTATGTGTGAGGCGCCGCACACCACACGCGGCCCGCGAAAGATGGATTTGTCGCATAGAACCGGCATAGTCCATCTCTCGAGGACATCGTGAGTGTGAAAGCGGCGAGTCAGGGGCGACAGGCCGCTCGCTCTGAAGCGACGCGGGCGAGGCTGATCGAGGCCGGTACGAAGCTTTTCTCCGAGCACGGTTTTGCCGCCGTTGGCACTGAGCAGATCGTCGAGCGCGCCGAGGTGACGCGCGGGGCGCTCTATCACCACTTCGGCGACAAGCGCGATTTGTTTCGCGCTGTTCACGAACAGCTCGAGGAGAGGCTTGTCGCAGATATCGCGGCGGTCCTCGAGGTCGAGCCGCGCGACGATCCGCTGGAAGTGCTCGAGGTAGCCGCCGGCGCGGTCCTCGACGTTGCTATTGACCGCCAGGTCGCGCGGGTGACCCTGATCGACGCGCCGTCCGTCCTCGGGTGGGAGGAGTGGCGAGAGATCGACACCCGATACGGGCTTGGGCTGGCCGAGTCCGTGCTCGGCGCGGCGATGGAAGGCGGAAGAATTCCCAAGCAGCCTGTTCGCCCGCTTGCCCACCTACTGCTCGCCGCGATCGGAGAAGCCGCGATTATGGTTGCCACCGCGCCCGAGCCGAAACGCGCCCGGTCCGAGGTCGAGCCGGCCATCCGCTCGCTCATTCGCGGCCTGGCCGCCTGAGCCCTCGGGCTTCGCGAGCGATCGGGCGAGGTAGGTTCATCGGATGACCCGCGTCGAGGCCCGCAAGGCGGCCATCACGAAGATCCGCGAGCACTACTCGAAGCTCGACATCCCGCTCGACGACCTCTCGGACCGCCAGATCGAGATTGGCGTCCGCCAGCTCGCCGCTGCCGCCCGCGAATCCGGCATGTCGAAGGAAGAGGCCCAGGAAGCGATGCGAAAAGCAGTCGCGAACGCCAAGAAGTCCGACGATCCACCCGAGGACGAGGCCGCGAAAACCGAGTCTGGCTAGTCCGAGGACACCGCCAGACGAAGGTTTGCAGCCGCCTAAGCGTCCTCGAACAGGGCGTAGCCGTATTCGCCTCGCCGATACGCGAGCTTGGCGATTGCCTTCATTCGATCGTCGTCGTTCGATTCGATCTGGCGGAAGTTCGACCGGACCCGGGCGGCGGCCCGTTCGCAAAAGGTCTCTGCGATGTAGCGCTCCTGGCCTGAGGGCTCGACGCCTTGGTCTTCGAAGATCGCGGTCACTCGCGAGATGACTGAGACCTGGGCGAAGATGTCGGCGGCTGCGTCGGCGATGCGCTTCTGCTGAAACTGCGCCTCCATGATGTGCTTCTTGTGCTTTCGGAGGAGCCCTTCCGAGATGTCCCGAAGCTCTTTCACCTGCTCGGACACTGCGTCTGCGTGCGATTTCAACTCGGGGTGGGCCTTGCTGATCCGGGCAGGCCGGACCTCGCGCTTCACACGGCCGCCGACGTAGTCGGCAAGGACGCCGATCGAGCCGATTGGGTCTGAAAGCCCAATGTCGCCGAGGCCTGAGAGCTCCTCGCCGACGGGCTTCAGACCGGACAGCGCGACGAAGCAGCGCATGACGTCGTTCGCGCCTTCGAAGATCGGGAAGATCCTGATGTCGCGCACGAGGCGCTCGTACGGGTCGGTCTTCATGTAGCCCTCGCCGCCGCGAAGCTGAAGCGCGCGGTTCGCCTGATACCAGAGGAACTCGGTTCCCGAGATCTTGCACATGGCGGACTCGAGCGAGTAGTCGTCGACGCCGGAGTCCACGAGGCCGCAGGTCATGTAGGCCATGGACTCCAAACCGAAGAGGTAGGAGACCATCCAGCCGACCTTGTCCTGAACGAGCTCGAAGTCGGCAAGCGGGCGATCGAATTGGCGGCGCTCCTTGACGTGGTCGATCGTGAGGTCCATCAGATACTTAGACGCGCCCACGGCGCCGGTTCCGAGCCCGATGCGTCCGTTGTTCAAGACCTGCATGGCGATCTTGAAGCCATCGCCTGGCTCGCCGATGACGTTCTCGGCGGGAATCTTCACGTTTGAGAAGTAGAGGCGGCACAGGTCGTTCGCGCGCAGACCCATCGTGTCGTAGCGATCCCCGACCTCGAAGCCCTCCATTCCCTTTTCGAGAATGAGCGCGATGTGGCGGTCCTTGCCGTTGACCTCG
Organism: Actinomycetota bacterium; assembly: GCA_030860375.1. GTDB lineage: Bacteria > Actinomycetota > Thermoleophilia > Solirubrobacterales > 70-9 > JALZKA01. The sequence continues at coordinate 5,445 of JALZIJ010000071.1, forward strand.
GCGCGGGCGAAGACGGTTAGGACGTCGGCGCGGGAGCCGTTTCCGATGTAGCGCTTCTCGCCGTTCAGAAGCCAGGAACCGTCGGCCTGCTCGACCGCGCGCGATTCGATCCCGTAGGCATCAGAGCCTGCCTTCGGCTCGGTCAGCGCAAAAGCCGCGAGCTTTCGGCCGGTGCAAAGGTCGGGGAGGAAGCGATCCTTCTGCTTCTCTGATCCGAAGAGCGCGATCGCCTTGTAGCCGATCGACTGGTGGACCCCGAGGACGATCGAGAGGGTCGCGTCAATGTGGGTGAAGGTTTCGAAGACGCGCGCGTATCCGGTTTGCGAGAGGCCCTGCCCGCCGTACTTCTCGTCCACATAGAGGCCGAGAAGCCCGGCGTCGCCAAGCTCGCGGATGAGCTCGTCGGGGATCCAGCGCTCCTCCTCGAACTTCGCGTAGTCCTGGCCGCCGGCGATCTCGCGAGCGGCACGGATCAACCCCCGAACCTTCTCCTGCTCGTCGGGGTCGGGCATGGGCCATGGAAAGACCATTTCCTCGTGGATCTCGCCGAGGAAGAGGGACTTGGAGAACGAGGAAACCGCTCGCTCGGGCTTGTTCTCGATCTCGGCTTGTGTCGCGGCTTCCACTCAGGCGCACCCTACCCGCTGGTTTCGAGCGCTACCTCGTCGGCGATCAGGCGCGCGATCGCAAGCGATGAGGTGGCCGCCGGCGAGGGCGCGTTTCGCACATGGACGCAACGACCAGTCCGAGATAGGACGAAGTCGTCGACGAGCGAGCCGTCGCGTGCCAGCGCTTGGGCGCGGATGCCGGACGAACCGGGCACGAAGTCCGAAGTGTTCAGCTCCGGGACGAAGCGCTGTGCCTCGCGAACGAGCGCCGACGGGCGAAGGGCGTGGCGAAGCTCGGTCGCGGCGGATCGCCAGTGGTTTCGCGCCATGCGCCATGTGCCCGGCCAGGAGACCGTGTGCCAAAGTTCGGCAGGACGGACACGGCCGACCTTGTAGGCGTCGAGCGCACCCACCATGAGCGCAGTCGGACCCAACAGGACCTCACCGCTATGGCCACGCGTGAGATGGGCGCCGAGGAACGGGAGGTCGGGGTCGGGCACGGGGTAGATGTTCGAGCGAACGAGGTGGGCGCGCTCTGGCCGGAGGCGCAAGTAGCCGCCGCGGAACGGGACGATGCGCGGGTCTGCGGGCGCGCCGGCGGCGACCGCCAGCCGGTCCGACCACGCGCCCGCGCAGCTCACGAGCGCGTTCGCACGAGTGGTGCCGAGCGTGTGTCCGACCGTGACGCCGCCTTCGCTTTCTCGAATCGCTCGCACCTCGCACGAGGTGATCACCGAGCCACCCTCGGCGACGACGTCTTCGGCATAGGCATGAGTGACGGCCCGGAAGTCGACGGTGCCGGTGGCTGGGGAGTGAAGGGCCGCGATGCCGCGCGCGTGCGGCTCGACCTCGGCTATCTCGCCCGGGCCGAGCCGTCGGAGTCCCGGCACCTCGTTCTTTCGCCCGCGATGCTCCAGCTCGTCGAGCCGTGATATCTCCTCCGGGCGCGTCGCGACGATCAGCTTGCCCCCGCGCTTCGCCGGGATTCCCCGCCGGCCGCAGAACTCGTAGAGCTCGCGCGCCCCTTCGATACAGAGGCGTGCCTTCAGAGAGCCGGGCACGTAATAGATGCCCGCGTGAATGACGCCGGACGAGCGTCCGGTCTGGTGTGCTCCAGGCTCGGCCTCGCGTTCGAGAACGGCGACGCGAAGGCCGTCGTGGCGAAGCGATAGCTCGCGTGCGGTAGCGAGGCCCACGATTCCGGCACCCACGATGACCACGTCGGCTTCGACGGGAGGGCTTGTTTGCAGGAATTTTGAGGATTCGACCATGAGGCGAAATGCGGCGACGAAGCTTGGCCACCTGGCTAAGCACGGAACGTCCGCAGCAGACGAGTATCTCCACCATGCCCAACGAGCGTCGTCAAATCGTCGCCTTCGGGGGAGGCGGGTTCTCGATGGAGCGTGGAAACCCACTTCTGGATGACTACGTGCTCGGCCTCACGGGCAAGGCCCGCCCACGCGTTTGCTTCCTCCCGACCGCCTCCGGTGACGCCGACCATTACGTGGTCCGCTTCTATCAAGAGTTCGCGAAGGAGCGGGCCGATGCCTCCCATCTCACGCTCTTTCGCCGCGACCGGGCGATCCCGTGCGTTCGCGAGCATTTGCTGTCCCAGGACCTGATCTATGTGGGCGGCGGCAGCCTCGTCAGCCTGATTGGCGTGTGGAAGGCGCACGGGATTGACGAGATCATGCGCGAGGC
>JALZIJ010000108.1 GCA_030860375.1 Actinomycetota bacterium
TTGAACGGGCGATCGCGCACTACGCGCAGGGAGTCACCATGGGGAGGGAGTCGCGGCCGATTGAGGAAGCCCTCGATACTCGGGACCCGTACTGCGAGTATGTGGCCGCGAGCCGCTACGCCACCCAAGTCGAGGCCTATCTCGAGCATTTCGGCGAGGACCATCTCTTGGTGCTCGATCACTCTGCCCTGCGGGAGCGAAGGCGGGAAACGATCGCGTCGCTGTACGCGCATGTCGGTGCAGACAGCTCCTTCTGGGACCCCGCTGCGCTGGAGCGCGACTACAACGTTCGGACGGCAGACAACGTGATGCTGCCGGGACCGTTGCAGAGCGCGCGCTCCGGACGCTTGAACTCGTGGTCGAAACGAGCGCTACCGCATTCGGTGCGTCGCCCGCTTGTGAGCGGGGTCCGACGGATCGCGGGGAGGACACTCTCGCCGACCGCCGGCCCGGAGGTCCGTGAACGCCTCGCGAGGGCCTTCGAGCCGGAGGTGGCACGGTTACGCGAGCTGACCGGGTTGGCTTTTGCGGACTGGCGAATCTGAACACCCGCCACCCTCTATCATCACGAACCCGCGCCGTGGCACTTTGCCGGGCGCGGTTTTTGCGCGTAGACAAGCCGATGAAGACTTACGTAGCCACACCCGCGAACCGCCAGCGTGACTGGGTGGTCGTCGACGCCGAGGGTAAGACTCTCGGGCGCCTAGCAACCCAGATCGCCGACCAGCTTCGCGGTAAGCGAAAGCCGGACTTCACCCCGCATTGCGACACCGGCGACTTCGTGGTCGTCGTGAACGCCGAGAAGATCGCGGTCACCGGCAAAAAGCTCGAGCAGAAGACGTATTACCGCCACTCGGGCTACCCGGGTGGCCTCCGTCAGCGCACCCTTCAAGAGATGCTCGATCGCCGGCCAGAAGACGTCATTCGCAAGGCCGTCAAGGGCATGCTTCCCCGCAACCGGCTCGGGCGCGCCCAGCTGACCAAGCTGAAGATCTACGCCGGCCCTGACCACCCCCACACGGCTCAGCAGCCGAAGCCATTGGAGATAGAGACTTGAGCGACGACCCCACGCAGGAGGAGGGCGCGAGCCCGGAAGAGGACGCCCCCGTCGAGGAGCCGGCTGCCCCGGACGAGCCCGTGCCCGCCGAGGATCCGCCCGCCGAGGTTCCGGATGACGCAGACGTAGCGCCCGCCGGCGAGCCCGAAGAGCAGGCGGCTCCGCCCGATGAGTCTCCCCAGGACGAGCCCGTCGCCGAGTCTGAGGCTGCCGGCGAGCCTGAGCCTGCCGAGTCTGCCGACGCGCCCACCGCTGAGGATCCCGAGATCCCCGCCGCGGACCCCGCTCCCGCCGAAGAGGTTCCCGCCGAGGACTCAGAAGCGCCTGCCGAGGACGCCGAGACTGAAGATTCGGATGCCGGCGACGCGGACGAGGCTGTCGAAGCCCCCGCTGCCGCAGCCCCCGAGGGGCGAAAGAAGGACGAAGCGCCCGGCGCCAACCTCGAGCCCCTTCTTATCGAGGACGACCGTCCGCTCTCGACCGAGGAGCGCGCCCGCCTCGAAGCCGAGCAGGAGGAGGCCGAGCGCCTCGCGGCCGCCGAGACCGACACCGTCGCCGAAGAGCCCGCTCTTCGCGAGGGGGCAAAGATCAACTTGCCCGCCGACTCGCGTATCCAGGCGACCGGCAAGAGGAAGACCGCCATCGCCCGCGTCGTTGTCGTCAAGGGCGGCGGAGAGTTCCTCGTCAACCGAAAGTCGGTTGAGGACTACTTCCCCCGGGACCTTCATCGAACGGTTGCTCGTCAAGCGTTGGCCGCCTCGGGCTACGACAGCCAGGTGGACGTGAAGGTGCGCGTCCACGGAGGTGGCATCTCCGGTCAGGCCGACGCAGTGCGCCACGCCACGGCGCGCGCCCTGATCGAGATCGACCCCGAGCTGCGCGGTGAGCTGAAGCGCCGCGGGATGCTTACTCGCGACGCTCGCGAGAAGGAGCGTCGCAAGGCCGGGCTCAAGAAGGCCCGTAAGAAGCCGCAGTTCTCCAAGCGCTGAAAGATCGTGCTCGCTTCCCCTTCGGGGGCTCGCCTCGATGACTAAGCGTCTGTTTGGCACCGACGGCGTCCGGGGGGTCGCCGGCGATGCCCTGACGGCCGAGCTGGCAGTTGCTCTCGGCCGAGCGGCTGCTGCCGAGGCGCGGGCCGGGCGCCCGCAGGTTCTGATCGTGCGCGACACCCGTGAGTCCGGGCCCATGCTTGAAGGCGCCCTCGCCGCCGGCGTTGCGCAGGGCGGGGGGGACGCTCTGATCGCTGGAGTTCTGCCCACCCCCGCCGCTTCGATCCTCGTACGTCGCTTGGGCCTGGACATCGCCGCGGTCATCTCCGCCTCGCACAATCCTTGGCGAGACAACGGAATCAAGTTCTTCGGCCGCGACGGAGAGAAGCTCCCAGACGAGTCCGAGGAGCGGATCGAGGAGGCCGTTGGATCGGAGATTCAGGCGCGGGGAGCAGTCGGCCAGATCCGCCTGCTCCACGGATCCACGGACGATTACCTGCGCGAGCTGGAAGGCGCGTTCCGGTCGCGGCTCGACGGCCTCAAGGTCGTCCTCGATTGCGCCAACGGGGCCACGCACGCCGCCGCACCCGAGATCTTCCGCCGGCTGGGCGCTGAGGTCGACGTCATCTACGCCGATCCAGACGGTCGCAACATCAACGAGGGCTGCGGCTCGACCCACCCGGAGGCTCTCGCCGAGCGCGTCGTCTCCACGGGCGCCGACATCGGCTTCGCCTACGACGGCGACGGCGATCGGGTGCTGGCCGTCGATTCCTCAGGACAGCTTCGCGACGGCGATGAGCTCATCTCCCTCGTCGCAGGCCACCTGGATGAGGCCGGCGAGCTCGGCGGTGGCATCGCGGTCACGGTGATGTCGAACTTCGGCTTCCACTCAGCAATGGAGATAGCGGACATCGAGGTCGCGACCACGCCGGTGGGCGACCGCCACATCTCAAAGGAGCTCCGCGAGCGAAACTGGACGCTCGGAGGCGAGCAATCAGGGCATCTGATCTGGACGGGCTTTGCGCCGACGGGCGACGGGATCGCCGCCTCGCTCCTCGTCTGCCGCGCTTTGGCCGGTCGGCCCCTCGCCGAGGCGATCCCGATGGAGAAGCTGCCACAGACCCTCGTGAACGTTCGCGTAGCGGATCGCGATGCGCTCGATGGCGCGACTGCGTTCTGGGACGAGGTCGAAAACGAGAGCGCGCAGCTCGAAGGCCGTGGCAGGGTGCTCGTGCGGCCCTCGGGCACGGAGCCGCTGGTGCGGGTGATGGTCGAAGCGCCGGAGCAAGGCGAGGCCGACGCGGTTGCAACGCGTCTCGCGGAGTTCATCGAGCGAGATCTCGGCGCTGCCTGACGCACCTTCGTAGGAGATTTTGCGCAAATGTGGCGCCAAGAAGCATGCTTTGGCTCCAAAACACATGCTAGAGTGTGTGTTGTGCCGAACATTCAGATCAAGAACGTCCCAGACGAGGTCCACAGGGTGCTTCGCCGCAGGGCCGGGGAGGCCGGGCAGTCGATGCAGGAGTACCTGTTGGCGAGGCTGACGGAAGAGACAAGTAAGCCCACGCTCGAAGAGCTCTTCAGAGAGATCGATTCTCGGTCCGATTCCGGTACGCGCATTTCGCTCGACCAGGTCGTGGGCATGATTCGTGCAGACCGAGCCTCTCATTGAAAGTCGTGGACGCGTCGGTCGTTGTGCTGGCGCTGACGGATGAAGACGACGTCGGCGTTCGGGCGAGAGGCCTGTTGTCGGTGGAC
>JALZIJ010000123.1 GCA_030860375.1 Actinomycetota bacterium
GATCCGCCTCAGTACGTGATCGTGCCCATCGACCGCTGCTACGAGATGGTCGGCGCCGTAAAGATGGCGTGGGAGGGCATCTCCGGCGGTGACGGTGTGGACGCGGCGATCGCTGCGTTCTTTGACCGGCTTCGCGAGGAGACCCGCTCATGAGTGAGGCCAACGGCGAGCCCGGGGGGAGGGTGAGCGACATTCGGCCCCCACTAGAACCCTTCGGGCCAACCGTTGGGGCCGAACGCCCCTCCCCCCAGGTGGTCGAGGCGCCCCCGGTCGATGCCGAGCCGGAGTTCAAGGTCCTGTCGGTCGAACCTGTCCCGCGGTCGGTCGAAGCCGCGCTCAGCTTCAAGGGCACGATTCGAGACGCGTCGATGCGTCCCGTCTACATGATCTCCCTCACCGCGATAGTCGTCGTGGAGCCGGGCAAGCGCTCCTACGGTCCCGGCGAGCGTGAGCGCCTCATGGAGCTCTTCGGCGGGCCCGAGCGTTGGGCCTCGACGACCGGCGCGTTTCGTTGGGCTTCAACCCAGACGATGGTTCAGGGCTTCACCGGCGAGGGGGAGTTCGAGCTCGTTGTGCCCGTCTCCTACGACCTGGAGATCGCTTCAGCCAAGTACTTCGGGGCACTCGACGAGGGCGGCTCGGTGCCGCTCCGCTTTCACTTCAACGGGTCGATCCTCTACGAGCGCGGCGACGGGCGCGTTCAGATGACACCGGTTGCCTGGGACCGCTCCGAGCGCTTCGAGATGCCGATGGAGGCGTGGACGCGGCTTACGGCCGAGCATCACCCGTTCCGAAACTGGGTGCCGCTCCATTCTGAGACTGTTGCCCGGATCGAGGGACTTAAGGCCACCATGGGAGCCCCGACCTTCGACGACGCCGTGAGCCGCATCCTCGACCGGGCCGAACAAAACGGAGTGAAGGACATCTAGTGGAGAAGTCGCTCGAGACGCTTCTTGAATCGCTCCTTTACGAGGGATACGCGCTCTACCCGTACACGCCGACGGCAACGAAGAACTCGACCCCGACACCGTTCGGAATCGTCTACCCGCCCGGCTACGCCGAGCACAACCGCTCGACGTTCGACCACCTGCGGATCGATTGCATCCTCCACTCAGAAGAGGACGCAAAAATCAGCGGCATCGTCCGCTTCCTTCAGACCGCGGGGGACAGGCACGAGGGGGAGGCGCGCCTTCTAAAGATCCCGCCGACCTCGCTCGCAGATCTCGCCGACGGCGGTGTCGGAGAGGAGTTCGCCTACGAGGGGGAGCAGCCGATCGAGGGGCGTATCCGCCTTCGCGCGGACGACCTCGGCAACGGACTCGCCCGAGTGCGCATCTGCGTGCACAACTCGACGCCAGTGGAGAACGGCGGCGAGATGAAGCGCGGCGAGGCGCTTCGGGCCAGCCTCATCTCCACCCACGTCGTGGTCGAGACGTCCGGGGGGCGCTTTGCCTCGCCGCTCGAGCGTTCGGGACCGGCCGGCGAGGCTGTCGCCGAATGCGAGAGCGTCAACTCGTTTCCGGTGCTTGCCGACTCCCGGGACCGCGCGATCCTCGGTGCCGCGATCGTCCTTCCCGACCACCCGCAGCTCTCGCCGCACAGCCTCGGCAACCTCTTCGATAACACCGAGATCGAGGAGGCGCTGATTCTCCACGTCCAGGCTCTCTCGGACTCCGAGCGCGAAGAGATCGAAAAGCAGGACCCCACTGTCCGGGAAGCGATCGCGCGTGCCGATCGCACGACGAACGAGGAACTGATGAAGCTCCACGGTCTGATGGCGCCGACCCCATCGACACATCCTGGTTTCGCGGTCAACGCCGCTCATGAGCCGGCTGACCCCGGCCCCCCGCCCGAGCCGGGCCATCCTAATCCGGGCGAACCCGAGATGGCCGTGGCCCGCGGAACGATCAAAAAGGGCGGCAAGGTGATCCTTCACCCTGGTGAGTCGAGCCGCGACCCAATGGACGGCGTGCTCAAGGGCCGAACCGCGACGGTCGAGCGCATCTACCGCGACATGGACGATCAGATTCACGTGGGGGTGACCGTCGACGACGATGCCTCCCAGGATCTCTTTCGCGAGACTGGCCGCTACATCTTCTTCAAGGGGGACGAGGTGGAGCCCGCTTGAGTTCACCCAATCCTCAGATCCTCGTCGCCGGCATCGGCAACACCTGGATGAAGGACGACGCGTTCGGCGGCGAGGTGGCGAAGAAGCTCCTCGAAGCCGATCTGCCGGACGGGGTCGTCGTCCTCGACTTCGGCACCGGCGGCCTTGACCTGGCTTACGAGCTGATGCGCGGCTACAACGCGTTGATCCTCGTCGACGTCTCCCGCCAGGACGGCGACCCGGGCACGCTCTACGTGATGGACCCCGACCCCGCCGAGATCACTCCCATCGGCGACGGCGAAACCGTCAACCCGCACGGGATGGATCCGCAGACCGTGCTGCGGTTCGTAAAGACGGTGGGCGGCTGGCCGGGCCGCGTCGTGATCGTGGCGTGCGAGCCGACGACCGTCGAGGAGCACGGACTCGGCATGTCGCCCGCGGTCGAGGCCGCCGTCGCGCCCTGCGTCAAACTGGTGACAGAGACCATCGAAGAGCTGAGGGCCGAGGCTCACGCCCAGCCTCCGGACGTTCCGCCCGCGCCGATCTCCACTCCTGCAAGAGCGGACGCCTGATGCACGAGCTTTCGGTGTCCTCAGCGATCGTCGATACCGCCGTAAAGCACGCCCGCGGGCACCGCGTTACGGCCATCGATGTCAGATTGGGCCGGCTCCGCCAGGTAGTCCCCGACTCGCTCGCCTTTTACTTCGACATCGTCTCCCGTGATACGCCTTGCGAGGGTGCGGACCTTCGCATCGAGCACGTCGACTCGTCGCTCCGTTGCCCCGCTTGCTGGTGCGAGTGGGATCCGGCCCCGCCTCCGATGGCGACGCACGAGGAGATCGCCGGAGACGGCCCACCGCCGCTGCCCTCGTTTCGCTGCCCAACCTGCAACGAGCCCGGCGAAGTCCTGACCGGAGGAGAGCTCGAGGTCGAATCGATCGAGATCTCCGACGAGGTACCAGGTACCTCACAAAACGCTAACGAAGTCTCAGAGGCTTCTGCAACTCCCCAAACCCAGTTGAGATAGACGAGGAGGACGCGATGCACCGCACGAAGATCAAGGTCGCCGAAGACGCGCTCGACGCCAACGAGACTATCGCGCGCGCTAACCGCGACGATTTCGACCGCGAACGCGTCCGGGTCGTCAACCTCATGAGTGCGCCGGGGGCCGGAAAAACCACCCTGCTGGAGGCGTCCCTACGTGAGCTCGGTGAGGTCCGCGTCGGCGTCTTGGAAGGTGACGTCCAGGGTTCGATGGATGCCGACCGCATCGCCGGGCTTCACATCCCCGTCGTGCAGCTCAACACAGGTAACGGCTTCGGTGGAGAATGCCACCTCGACGCCAACATGGTCCGCTCGGCCCTGCCTGACCTCGACCTCTCAGAGCTGGACTTGCTGGTGATCGAGAACGTCGGCAACCTCGTCTGCCCGGCCGAATTCCGCGTCGGCGAGGACGTGCGGGCGATGATCACCTCGGTCACCGAGGGCGAGGACAAGCCGCTCAAGTACCCGCTGATGTTCAGGGCGTGTGAGCTGGTCGTGATCAACAAGATCGACCTCCTGCCCCATCTCGACTTCGACGTCGACCGCCTGCTCGCAAACATCGACACCGTGAATCCGCGCGCCGCCACCATGCAGGTCTCTGCCAAGACGGGCGAGGGGGTCGGCGAGTTCCGTGAATGGCTTGCGGGCGTTCCTCAGCGCGCCGAGGCGATCGCCTGAGCGCGTCCTCCCCTCCCCCGGCGCTCGCCGAGCGCATCGACGAGCTGAGGAAGGCTCGAACGGGGGCGAATCACGCCTTCTTTACGGCGCAGGCTGAGCCGATCGCGCGGTGTTGCCATCGCATGGCAGAGCGCTTCGCGAAAGGCGGGCGCCTTGTCGCATTTGGCGCCACTCCCGTGGCGCGCTCGGATGCCCGACATGTCGCGGTCGAGTTCGTCCACCCCGTCATCGTCGGCAAGCGGGCGCTGCCCGCGATCGGCCTCGCGGCGGAAGGCGGCGACCTCGTCACGCAGGCCCGCGCCACGTTGGAAGGTGACGATGTCGCGATTGCCTTCGGCTGTGAAGATTCGGGAGAGGAAGGCGGTGTTGTCCGTGAGGCCTTGGCGATTGCCCGTGAGCGCGGCTGTCTCACCATCGCCTACTCAGAAGGCTCAGGGGCCGAGTGGGAGTTCGTCCCGCCGTCAGGGGCGGATGCCTTCGTCCGCCAGGAGCTGGTGGAAACCCTCTATCACCTCCTCTGGGAGCTGGTCCACGTGTTCTTCGACCATCGGGGGCTGCTCGAGGGCCGCGATGCGCGGCCGGTCCATGATCCAGGCGCCTCAAGCTTTCTCTACCCGTTTCTCTCTGAAGCGCAGACGGACCTCGAAGCGGTTGTCGCAGACGTGCGCGAATCGGCGCTTCTGAAGGCCAACGAGGTCGGGGCCTTGCGCGAGCAGACGCTCGCCGAGGGCCGCGACGTGCTGCTAGCCGCCGCCGCGGCCCTTCGTAGCTCGTTCGAGGCGGGCGGGCGCCTCCTCGCGTTCGGCAACGGCGGCTCGGCAACCGACGCGATGGACGCCGCCGCGGACTTCCGCGCAGCTCTCCCCGACGGCCGGGGCACTCCCCGCCGGGCGCTCGACCTCACCGAGGACACATCAATCATCACTGCGATCGCAAACGACGTGGGCATCGAGTCGATCTTCTCGCGGCAGGTGATCGCGCACGGGCGAGCGGGCGACGCGGCACTCGCGTTGTCGACCAGCGGCAACT
>JALZIJ010000125.1 GCA_030860375.1 Actinomycetota bacterium
GCGGTCACGATCGAAACCGTGTCCGCGTAGTCAGGCTTCTCGGTCCCGGCCATGATCCCGGGCTTCTCGCGGAACTGCTTTCTGACCTGCTCGACGACCTCGCCGCCGGCACGGCCGACAGCCTCAATCGAGAATGCGGCGAACAGGTAAACCATCATGCCGCCGATAATCAGGCCGATCAGAACAGCCGGATCGGAGATCGAGAACGGGCTGCCGTTCGCGAAGAACTCGGCGCCGCCCTCTTCCTGCGCGAGTTCGATCTCGAACGCCTTGAAGAGCACGAGCGCAGCGAGCACTGCCGAGCCGATCGCATAGCCCTTCGTTACGGCCTTCGTCGTGTTGCCAACCGCATCGAGCGGGTCGGTGACGTTGCGGACGTCTTCGGGCAGCTCGGCCATCTCGGCAATGCCGCCCGCGTTGTCGGTGATCGGGCCGAACGCGTCGAGAGCAACGATGAGGCCGGTCAGCGAAAGCTGCGCGACCACTGCGATCGCAATGCCGTAGATGCCTGCGAGCTCGTTGGCACCCAGAATCGCCAAAGCCAGGACGAGTGCCGGAGCAGCGGTGCCCTGGAAGCCCTGAGCCAGACCCTGGATGATGTTCGTCGCGTGGCCGGTCTCAGAGGCGCGTGCGATCGTTCGTACTGGACGGAAGCGCGTGGACGTGTAGTAGTCCGTGATCACGAAGAGGAGCCCCGTGACGGCGATGCCGATGAGCGCACAGATCCAGAGGTCCGAAACGCTGACGTCGCTTCCGGCAAGCGCATCGCTCATGAGCCAATCGGTGATCGGATAGAACGCAGCGGCTGAGATCAGTCCGGCGAGAACGACCCCGCGGTACAGCGCTCCCTCGACTCTGTCCGTAGTCGTGCGGACGATCAACGCGCCCGCGATCGAGGCGAGGATCGCGATTCCGCCCAGAACCAGCGGATAGATCGCAACCTCCCTCGCAAAGTCCTGGGTGAAGGTAAGAACGCCAAGAAGCATGACTGCGACCGAGGTGACCGCGTACGTCTCGAAGAGGTCCGCGGCCATGCCGGCGCAGTCGCCCACGTTGTCGCCCACATTGTCGGCGATGACCGCCGGGTTTCGCGGATCGTCCTCGGGAATCCCGGCTTCGACCTTGCCGACGAGGTCGGCGCCGACGTCGGCCGCCTTCGTGAAGATGCCGCCACCGAGTCGAGCGAAGACGGAAATGAGCGAACCACCGAACCCGAGGCCGATGAGAGCGTCGACCGCTTCTTTGTCCTCCTCGCCGCTCAGGACGAGGATGCCGTAGTAGCCGGCCACGCCGAGGAGCGCGAGCCCCACGACGAGCATTCCGGTTACCGAACCACCCTTGAACGCCACGTCGAGCGCAGGCGGCACGCCGCCGCGCGCAGCCTCGGCCACACGGGCGTTGGCCCGGACCGAGAGGTTCATGCCGATGAAGCCCGCGGCTCCTGACAAGACGCCTCCGATCACGAAGCCGATGGCTACCGTGATGTCCTGGATGACGACCAGGACGATCGCAAGTGGGATCGCGACAGCGGCAATGATCGCGTACTGACGGTTCAGGTAGGCCTTGGCCCCTTCCTGAATGGCCCCTGAGATCTCCTGCATGCGCTCGTTGCCGGGCGACAGAGCAAGTAGGCGTCGGGTGATGATGGCGCCGTAGGCGATCGCGGCGCCTGCGCAGACAAGCGCGATAACCACGCCGTAATCGGTCAGAAAGTCAGTCAAGGGAAAGGGTCCTCCGGTTCAGATGTAAAGGGATTTTCGGTCGTTACGTCACAAAGCCGCCCGGGAACGCGGACGGCCGAAAAGCGGCGGCCAGTTTAGCTGCTAGTCCCTGCCGGGCGTCCAAAGCTTGGGCGGGGGGCCAGCCTGGGGAGGCTCAGCTTGGGGCTGCGGTGCGTCAACTGGGCCAGGAGAATCAGGCGCACCGTCATCACCTCCCGGGCCCTCGAGCGGCTCGCCCCGGCTCGCCCTGGCATAAAGGAGCTGCAGGTCAGACAGAGCCGAGCGAATCTGCCCCGCCACCTCTCCTTCGACGAGGTCAACCAATCCTCGCACGGCTTCGATTCCGACCCGCGCCTGCTCGAGGTCCTGCTCGTCGGGCTTGGCAATCCGCCGAACCGTCAGGTTCACGATCGAGGCCGCGCTTTCGACCAGGAGATCCTCGACCCGCACGTTTCGAAGCTGCTCTTCGAGATGGGCGCGAAGCTCTTCCTCAGTCGGCTGTTCGGGTGTTCCTTCCATGTATATCGCAGCGTATCCGGGACGGGGGCGCTTACGCCACTGCGGCCAGCTTCGGCGCGTAGGTACGTCGCGTTTCCGCGACGGCGTCGCGGTAGATGTCGCCGATCACGGCGCCGTCGCTGAGGGCGTCGAGCGAGCGGCGCGAGCCGTTTCGCTTCGGAATGTCGATCCTGGCCCCGATCGCCTGTGCTGCCGGTGCGCTCCACTCGGCGAGGCGCTCGACGACCTCGCGGGTCGACACGCGTTCCCCGTCGCCTCGCCAGTCGATCATCTCCCCGTCAAGCCCCCAGCGGATCGCTCGCCAGAGGTTCTCCTCCACCTCGCGGCCCAGCAGAGGATCCGGGAGCTTGCCCTCGTCGAAGTCGGCCGCGGACTGGGCGGTGCAGGCTGCGATGAGACCGGCGAGCGCGAACGACTCCGCGCCATCCGTCTGCGCGTCACAAATCCGAAACTCGACCGTCCCGAACCTGTGATGTGGGCGCACGCTCCACCAGAGCTGGGTCGTCTCGACGATCGCCTCCGCCGCCTTCAGCTGGTCGATGAAAGACGCGTAAGCCTCCCAGGAGCGAAAAGGCTCGTGCACTCCGCAGCGCGGAAAGCTACGGGTGAATATCTGAGTGCGAACCGAATGAAGCCCGGTGTCATGGCCGTCGAGGAAGGGCGAGTTGGCAGATAGGGCCAAAAGAGGCGGCAAGACCTCGCGAAGGTGATCGCAGACAGCGATCGCACGATCGGCGCCCCTCACGCCCACGTGGACGTGGTTCGACCAGGTGTTGTTCCGGAGCGCCACCCAACCGAGCTCTGAGCGCAGGCGGGTGTAGTGCTCGGTGTCGATGATCTGCTGGTCGAGATAGCTCGCCCAAGGATGGGTGCCCCACGAGGCAAGGCCGAGGCCCATCCGGTCCGCGAGCGCGAAGAGGCGCTCGCGGTGCTCGTCCTGCATCCTGGCGGCATCGGCGAAGTCCTCGCCCCGTCCCGAACGGATCTCGATTTCGGTGTCGATCAACTCTCCCGCGGCGGCGACCGTCAAGAGCTCGTCCTCCTCGCACGCCGCCTTCAACGCCTCAAACTCGTGGACGAGGTCAAGCGAGTCTGGATCGACGATCGCGAACTCTTCCTCGAGCCCGACGGTGAAGTCCTGCGATTCATCGAAGAGCGCCTTGGTCCGTTCGAGATCGAGTCCGGAGGAATCCTCGCTCATCGACAGCTCCTATGCGAGGTAGAAGTAGAGCGCGTAGAGCAGGTCGACGGCGGGGCTCGAGGTGTGGACGGTCACCTCCGGCGGCACCTGGAGAAGCTGCTCCGAATAGTTGAAGATGATCTTCACCCCCGCTTCGACGAGGCGCTCAGCAACTTCCTGGGCCGCGTCGTTTGGAACGGCGAGCACCCCCACGACAACTTCCTGCTCGGAGACGACGCGGTCCAATTCCGAGAGTTCGAGGACGGGCACGCCCTGGATCTCCGAGCCGATCCGCTCGGAGTCGACGTCGAAGACGGCGACGATCTGGAAGCCGTGGTCGGCGAAGATGTCCGATCCGGCGATCGCCTGGCCGAGGTGCCCCGCACCGAAGAGCGCGATGTGGTGCTGGCCCGAGGTTCGCATGATCTTGCGGATCTCGGCGATGAGGAACTCGACCCGGTAGCCGACCCCCCGCTTTCCAAACTTGCCGAAGCCGGACAGATCGCGGCGGATCTGCGTCGAGTTGATGTGGGTCCACTCGGCAAGCTCCTGCGAGGAGATCGTCTCCTTGCTCATCTTCCGGGCCTGAATCAGAACCTGGAGGTAGCGCGAAAGCCTCGCCGCAACTCCCAGGGAGAGCCGCTCAGTGTCAGCCTGGGGGCCTCCGCTCAGCCTGCTCTCGTTCTCGGGACCCCGCGCAGTCATCGCGGGGAGTGTTTAGCAGGCTCGCCCGAAGCGCCGCTCGGTCCGGGACAAGCTCTCCGATGACCACGCCATCGAGCTCGATCACCGGGATTCGCTCGAGGTAGGCGCGAAGCAGCCCATCATCCCCGTCGATGTCGATCTCGGCGAATTCGACATCTTGCCTGCCGACGATCAACCCGTTCAGGATTTCCCGCGCCTCGTCGCACAGGTGGCATCCCGGCCGGCCGAACAGGACAAGTCGTCTCACAGAAGGCGGCACCCTCCCGCACCTCGGCTTCGCTTCGCTCGCCTCACAGCAGGGCGTCCCAGGCGAGGTAGTCGGGATGCGGCGTGGACGGGAGCTGCTCCGCCGCTGCCCCGATCATCGCGGCGTTGTCCGTGCAGAGCTCCGGGGCGACGAGCTTCAGTCGAAGGCCCCGCTCGGCGCAGATCTCGCCCACGCGCTCGCGAAGGAGCGTGTTCGCGGCGACTCCACCCCCCAGCGCAACGGCGGGCCAATCGCCCGCGTCAAGCGCACGGCCGAGCTTCGCCGTGAGCTGCCCGACCACGGCTGCCTGAAAGCTCGCGGCAAGATCGTCGCGACGCTCGGCAAGGCCGTCGTCGCCGAGATCTCGAGCCGCGTACACCATGGCCGTTTTCAGGCCTGAAAAGCTGAAGTCAAGGCCGGGATCGCGCGTCATTGCCACGGGAAACTCGAACGCCCCGGGGTCGCCGTCGGAAGAGAGGCGCTGGATCTCTGGCCCACCGGGGTACGGAAGGCCAAGCACTCGAGCCGCCTTGTCGAGAGCTTCGCCGGCGGCGTCGTCAAGCGTCTGCCCCAAGACCTCGAAGTTGTCTTTTGCCCTCACGCTCGCGAGAAGGGTGTGGCCACCGCTCGCGATCAGGCAGAGGAACGGCGGCACGAGCGGGTCCGGCTCGAGGAAGTTCGCAGCTACGTGGCCGTGAAGGTGGTCGACCTCGATCATCGGAAGCCGCCGTGCCGAAGCGAGCGCCTTCGCCGAGCTCACGCCGACGAGAAGAGCCCCGATCAGGCCGGGGCCGCGAGTCACCGCAATCGCATCGAGGTCGTCCAGGGACTTACCGGCCTCGGCCAGCGCGGCATCGACGATCGGGTTCATCAGCTCGAGGTGGTGGCGGGATGCGATCTCGGGGACGACGCCTCCGAAGACCGCATGGCTCGCCGCCTGCGAGGAGACGACGTTCGAGAGCGCCTCCCCCCCGTGGACGACTGCGGCGCATGTGTCGTCGCAGCTCGTCTCGATCGCAAGGATCACGGAGTCCCCGTCGACAGGCTCTTCTCCATCACGAGGGCGTCCTCACCGTTGTCCTGGTAGTAGCGCCGCCGATGTCCGACAGGCGCGAAGCCGAAACGCTCGTACATTGTGATCGCGGCCGCGTTCGAGCCGCGCACCTCGAGCATGAGCTTGTCGCGTGGCTCGATGTCGTCGAGAAGCCGTGCGATCAGCGAGGTGGCGATTCCTTGGCGCAGATGGGCCGGGTCGATCGCGACGTTCATGAGGTGCCACATATCCGAATAGCGCGAGCAAACCAGGTAGCCGCGAAGCGTCTCCTCCTCATAGGCGGCGAGGCAGATCCCCGAGGGCTTCGAAAGCTCCAAAACGAACATGGCCATCGACCACGGCGTGAGGAACGCTCTGCGCTCGA
This sequence comes from Actinomycetota bacterium, assembly GCA_030860375.1. Taxonomy (GTDB): domain Bacteria; phylum Actinomycetota; class Thermoleophilia; order Solirubrobacterales; family 70-9; genus JALZKA01. The sequence continues at coordinate 5,791 of JALZIJ010000125.1, forward strand.
TCGAAAGCACGGCGGGCAGGTCCGCGTAGGCGAGGTCCCTGATCGGGATGGGGCCGGCGCCCTCAGTTAGTGCTTGTCGGTCCGCGATCTCGCTCACGCCAAAGCTCCGCGTCGGGTCGTCTCAGGTAGGTCGGCTTGATCTTTGCGAGCTCTCCGGCCGGGGCAACTGCCGCAAGGCGGCAGACCTGCCGGGCCGCGACTCGGTGCCTAAGGTCCCCGTCGGGCGGGACGTCGGCTCCCGAGGATTCAAGCTCTGACCGGAAGCGTACCGAGCCGTCACCTACCGCCAGCACGGCCACGCCGCGCTCGGTGATGCGGCCGGCGAGGGTCTCGGGCGTGCCCACCGACGGCTCCCATAGCTCTTTGCCGTCCGCCCCGTAAAGCGCCGCAAACGCCTCGGTTCGCTTCGCGTCGATCACTGCCAGGGCCTCTCCATCCGCTCCCCAGGCAAGGGCGCGGAGCGATGAGACTCCGACCAGCGGCAGATCACGCGACTGGGCAAGCGCTCGCGCTGTCGAGATCCCGATCCGAAGGCCGGTGAACGTGCCCGGCCCGAGCCCCACTGCGATCCGCCCGACCGACTCCCACCCGCCGCCCTTGGCAAGGACCGCCTCGATCGCAAGAAGCAGTTCGCGCGCATGGCGCGGTCGGCCCGTCGTAGCGTCGGGCCCGATCTCACGCTCGGCCAAGACTGTTTCGCCCGCGAGCAGAGCGACGGTCAGGTAACCCGTGGAGGTATCGAAGCCGAGAACGCGATCCACGATCCTGAGCGTACGATCAAGTCAGCCGACAAGGGCACGCCCTCCTACTGAGCCCACTCCACCCTGATATCGCGCTCGTCACCGCCCGCGTGACTGATCGCAACGCGCACTGTGGGCTCGGGCAGCTCGACAAGAGCCACTGCGGGCCACTCGACGAAAGCGATCGCGTCGGGCGTCAGATAGTCCTCGAGGAGGCCCGGGTCCTCGGCACCCAAGTCGGCGAGGCGATAGAGGTCGAGATGCGAAAGACGTACGCCGTCTCGCCCTTCGTAAAGCCGCCCGATCGTGAACGTGGGCGAGACGACGGGGCCGCTCATACCCAGGGCGCGGAACGCCCCGCGTACGAAGGTGGTCTTTCCCGCCCCAAGCTCTCCGGTGACCAGGACGAGGTCGCCCGCCTTGAGGCGGTCGGCCAGCCTGGCGCCCACACGCTCGGTTTCGCCCGCGCTCGAGCTGCGGGCGCCGCTCACCCGAAGAAGTCGAGCTGGGCGGCAGGATCGACCGGACTCGCCGACTCAGCGCGCGCCGGCCCGGGGAGCGGCTCTTCCAAGAGCGCCGGGAGCTTCGCGAAGTCATCGCGAAGGGTGTCTTTCATGGCGCTTGCGCGAAGCGCCGCTGCGGGATGGAGCAGGGGGAACAAAAACACCGTCCGGCCGCCGAGCGCATGTAGTTGCGGCGTACCGCGGACCCTCGTGATCCCTGTCGGGCTTCCGCTCAGGAGCTTCGTTGCAAAGTTTCCGAGGCTTGCGATCACGCGTGGCTGGATGAGCGCGATCTGCTTCCAGAGATAGGGCTGGCAGGCTTCGATCTCGTTTGGCATCGGGTCGCGGTTGCCCGGCGGGCGGGACTTCAGGACATTCGCGATGAAAACGTCGTCGCGCGTCATCTCGATCTCGCCGAGGAGCTCTCCGAGGAGCCGTCCCGCACGGCCGACGAACGGCAGACCCTGACGGTCCTCTTCGGCGCCGGGAGCCTCGCCCACGAACATGAGGTCCGCATCGGCATTGCCTGCCCCGAAAACGACCTTCGTCCGCGTTTCAGCGAGCGGGCAGCGGGCACAATCCGAAACCTCGCGGTAGAGCTCGACAAGCTCCTCTCGCCGGGCTTCCGCGCTGGTCACGCCCCACCTGTGTTTTTGGCGCCGCCCTTCTTGGCTTCGCGAGCCTTGCGGCGCCTTTCCTTGAACTGAGCCTTCGTGTCCGCGTGGAGCTTCGCGTTGCGAACTTCCTGCTGACGCGCCGCGCCTACGGTCTTGACGAGCTTCCACGGCGCTCCCTGCGCCGAAAGCACCCGTTCGGTTTTCTCCGATCCGCACAGCCTGCACTCCGTGCGTTTGGTCCCGACCGCCACGAGGTCTTCGAAGCGCTCGCCGCAGGCGCTGCAGTCGAATTCGTACATCGGCATCGGAACGCGGATCGTAGCCCCGGCGGCAACATCGACACGTAGTCTCGGGTTTACGGGTGGGCGGTTGGGCATAATTGGGGAAGCCGCGACCCACCGGGGGCGCGGACTTGAGAGGCACAGCCCAAACCGGCACGAAGTATGCAGCCGTCTGGATTCTCCCCATGCGAGAACTGGAACGGGATCACCCCACACCCACCCCGCCCGCGCCGGCCATGCCGGAGACCTTGGCGATCCTCGGCGGCGGGCGTGCCGGCGGCTCGATCGCGGCGGCCGCGCGCCACGCCGGGATGAAGGTGTCTGTCCACGGGCGCGACGCCCATATCGGCAACGCGCGGACCGTGCTCTTCTGCGTTCCTGATGCCGCGATCCGCAAGGTGTGCGAGAGCATCGCTCCCTCGCTCCGTCCCGGGACCCGTGCGGGCCACGTGAGCGGCGCCACCAGTCTTAACGCCCTCGAGGCCGCAAGCGCCGCGGGGCGCGAGACCTTCTCGCTTCACCCGCTCCAGACAATCCCCACACCGAAGACGGATCTGGCTGGAGCGCCTTGCGCGATATCGGCCTCGAGCGCCGAGGCGCTTGCCTTCGCGCGCTCGTTCGCTGAAAGCCTCGAAATGCGTCCGTTCGACGTTCCCGAGGGGGGCCGCGCCGCCTATCACGCCGCCGCCTCGATGGCGTCGAACTTCCTCGTTGCGCTCGAGGAGTCTGCCGCCGACCTGCTCGATGCAGCGGGGGTCCTGAACTCACGTGAAGTCCTCGCGCCCCTCGTCCTGCGTACGGCGGCCAACTGGGTCGACGCGGGCGCCGCCGCGCTCACGGGCCCGATCGCCCGCGGCGACTCTGAGACTGTCGGCCGCCATCTCGACGCCCTTTCCCAGAACGCTCCAGAGCTTCGTCCACTCTATGAAGCGCTCGCCGAACGCACCGCCGAGTTGCGGAGCGGGCGATGAGCGAACTTCGCGTCATCCGTTCCGTGCGCGAGCTTCGCGCGGCCCTCGCACCCCATCGCCTTGAGGAAAGCACGATCAGCCTCGTGCCCACGATGGGTTTCCTTCACGCGGGCCATGCGAGCCTCATCGAGGCCGCCCGGGATCGCTCGGACGTCGTGGTGATGAGCCTCTTCGTGAACCCGGCACAGTTCGGCGAGGGAGAGGACCTTGGCTCCTACCCTCGCGACGAGAGGCGCGATCTCGAGATGGCCGCCGAGGCTGGAGCCGACGTCGTATTCGCGCCCTCGGCCGACGAGGTGTACCCGTCGGGCTTCGCGACGCAAGTCGAGGTGGATGGCTTGACGAACGTTCTATGCGGTGATCCCGGCCGCCGCGGCGCCGAGCACTTCCGCGGCGTCACGACGGTCGTCGCGAAGCTCCTCAACATGGCCGACCCTGACCTCGTCTTTTTCGGCCAGAAGGACGCGCAGCAGGCGATCGTGGTGCGCCGGATGACTCGGGACCTCGACTTCCGAGCCGAGGTCGTAGCGATGCCGACCGTTCGCGAACCCGACGGACTCGCCCTCTCGTCTCGAAACGCCTACCTCGAACCGGCCGAGCGCGAGCGGGCCGCCGCGCTCAACCGCGCCCTGGAGGCCGCCGGCTCGTCTCGGGCCGCCGGTATCAGCGGCGCGCTCGACGCCGCCCGATCGGTCCTCGCCGAGGCCGAGATCGATCCTGAGTACCTCGAGGCCCGCTACGAGGACGACCTCGAGCCTGCCCAGAGTTTCAACGGACGGCCTGTCCTCGTCGCCGTCGCCGCGCGGGTCGGCAAGGCCCGCCTCATCGACAACGTGGTCATAAACACTGCCCACCCAGCCGAGAACACCTAGGAGAATCCATGCAACGTCAGATGCTGAAATCGAAGATCCATCGGGCGACCGTGACGGGCTGCGACGTCGACTATGTCGGCTCGATCACGGTCGACCCCGAGCTGATGCGCGCCGCCGATCTGATCCCGAACGAGCAGGTCCATGTCTGGGACGTCACAAACGCCTCGCGATTCGTCACCTACGTGATCGAGGGCGAGCCAGGGTCGCGCACCATGCAGGTGAACGGTGCCGCCGCGCACCTGACGCGCGAGGGCCACACCATCATCGTCGCCTCGTTCGGCGCTTATGACGAGTCCGATCTGGAGAGCTACTCGCCGATCGCGGTCCACGTAGACGAGCACAACGAGATCGCTCGCATCGACTCGCATCCCGAGGTGCTCTTGGACTCTCCGCTCGCAAGCGAGGCGTCGCTATGAGCTCGCGACCACAGGAGGGTCCGGACCCGGTGCGCGACCGCAACCCGGTAACGCTGCCGCGCTTGCGCGAGATGAAGGCGGCCGGCGAGCCGATCGTGATGGTTACGGCCTACGACCATCCGTCCGCTCAGGTAGCCGAAGAGGCCGGCGTGGACATGGTCCTCGTCGGAGATTCCGCTGCGATGACGGTTCTCGGCCATGACTCGACGGTCCCCGTGGGGATGGAAGAGATGCTGATGCTCGCGGCTGCAGTCCGCCGTGGGCTTCGCACGCCCTTCCTCGTCGGCGACCTGCCGTTCGGCTCGTATGAGCGCTCCAACGACCACGCGGTCGAGAACGCACTTCGCTTCATCAAGGAGGCGGGCTGCGACGCCGTCAAGCTCGAGCGCGGCGGCGCGTCGGTCGATCGTGCGCGGGCGATCATCCAGGCCGGCATCCCGGTCATGGCCCACGTTGGCCTGACCCCGCAGACCGCTACCCAGCTCGGCGGTTACAAGGCGCAGGGAAAGACTGCCGAGCGCGCCGCGCAGATCGCCGAGGAAGCGCTTGCGCTCCAAGCGGCGGGCTGCTTTGCGATCGTTTTCGAGGCCGTGCCCTCGGCGATCACCGAGGCCCTCATGCCGAAGATGAAGATCCCCGTGATCGGCATCGGCGCTGGGCTCGGGACGGACGGGCAGGTGCTCGTCTTCCACGACCTGCTCGGGATCTTCTCCGGGCATGCCGCGAAGTTCGTCAAGCGCTACGCGAATGTCCGCGAGGAGATGGTGCGCGGCGTGAGCGAATTCGCGGCCGAGGTCCGCTCCGGAGTTTTCCCCGGCCCCGAGCACATCTATGCGATCGAGCCCGTCGAGCTTTCAGAGTTCCGTGCCTACCTCGACCAGGACACGCTTGCGCGCGATGCCGGGGGCACCTTCAGCCACTCTGACTGGGATTGGGGCCCTTAGCAAGGGATCCGCGCAAGGTTCCGTGGTAACCGGGATCGCGCCCAGGGGTAGATAACTCTGCCGTCTCGCACTCCGCGAGACCAGACCAATAGCGAGGTATCGCTGATGGACACTCTCAAGAGATTCGAGCCGTTCGCTCTTCTCATCATGTTTCTGGGCGCCCTCAATTGGGGCATCCTCGGCGTCACCGATGGTGAGACCAACGTCCTTGCCGAGATCTTCGGCGCCGGGACGCTGACCGACATCGTCTACGTCGTGATCGGCCTCGCCGCCGTAGTCATGGCCCCGAGGCTGATGGACGCGTTCCACATGTCCGACAGCGCGCATCCGCGCGGCGTCTGACCCGTCCGAGGACAGCCGAGCGACGAGCCGGGCTCTTGAGCCCGGCTCGTTTGCGTCATGGGCCGACGGGAACGTTCGAGCGAAGCGAGTCGAGCTTCCAGGTTCCTTCGTCGAGGATGAGCTCGGCGCGAAGCTTCTGCCCGGCGAAGATGCCGCCTTTTGGCCGAGCGAGTGACTGGGCGACCGAGTCTGGGTTGACCACGATCTGGGTCACGCCGGCATCCTTGGCAGGCTCGGCGCTTTCAAGGGCGGCTTGGCAGCCGACGCTGTCTCCATAGGAGCGCCGCAGGAAGCGGTCGGTGACCAGTTTGTCGCACGCGGCCCGCGGGTTGGAGCCCAAGAGGACCGCTTCAAGGGTCTCGGTGATCTCGGCGTCGTCTTCGGCCGACTCGCCCGATGGCTCGATGTCGGCTGCCTCGTCACCTGGTTCGCCCTCGACCTGAGCCGTCGTCTCGTCGTTCTCGGATGTGTCGTCGTCCGCTCCCGTCACGGCAGGTGCAGTGGTCTGGGGTGGCTCATCCCCGCCCCCACAACCCGCGAGGCCCGGGGCAACTGCGAGGCACGCGGCAAGGGTCGCCAAGCTTCCCCGAGTGCGGCCGCGGATGACCTGGAAGTCTTCGTAGCACATGCTCACAGCACCCTAACGAAGTGCTAGGACAGGGTCCGGTTAGTCAGCCTGGCCCGTGTTGAACTCGATCTCGCGAATCACCTTGGCAGGAGCGCCGGCCGCAATTGTCCCCGCGGGGACGTCTTGGGTGACCACCGAATTCGCCCCAATTACCGCGCGGTCACCTATCTCGACGCCGCCGGTAACTACGCAGTTGACGCCGAACCAGCAGTTGGACCCGATCCTGACCGGCCCTCGAGGCGTGAAGCCCTGCCATGTGATCGGCACATCGGGGTCGTCGAAGCGGTGGTCACCGTCGCCCACGAAGCAGCCGTTAGCGAACATCGTGTGGTCGCCGACCACGATCGACTCGATCGAGGCGAGCATCGTCCCACGGTTCAAAAAGCAGCCCTCTCCGATCCTGATCTCGGCCTCGGGGCCAAGCGTCACCCAGCAGCCCGGCTCGAACAGGGTGCCCTCTCCCACGCTCACGCGCCCTTGGTCCAGGCCGTCGAGCATCTCGCCCTCATGCGGGCGGCGGACGAAGAAGCCGCCCTCGGCGGCGTGCCGGTCGAGGCGTCGCTGGCGCGAGCGCGATGAGTTTCGCTCGTACCAGGCCCGCTTCTGCCGCCAAAGCTTCCATTGCGCCGGAGTTGCCACAGCCATGAAGCCTTCCAGACGCGACTGATCCAAGTCAGCTCGGGCATCGATACCAATCTCGACAGGTGGCTTCAGGGAGGCCCAAGGAAGCCACTGAACCAAGTAGGAGGAATCCCAACATGCCCAAGTCCCCAGAGACGGACCCCCTCAACCTCGCCTATGAGGCTGTCGACCGCGAGAACTCAGGTGAGAGCGCTCACACGCGGCGCCAACTCGTCGGTGCCGCCGCCCTCGGGCTCGGCGGGATTGCCGCCGCATCGGTGCCCGGCCTCGCGGCCGCCGCCTCGAAGCGCGGTGGTGGAACGAACGACCCCCAGACCATTCTCAACGTCGCGGCCTCGGCCGAGGTCCTGGCGACGATCGTCAACACCGTAGGCGCCGAGAGGGTCAACCTCGACGGCGTCACCCGTAAGAACGTCAGAGCAGCCGCCGGTGAGGAGCTGATCCACTTCAAGGTCCTGGACAGCCTCGGAGGAGTCCCTGCCAGCAAGAAGATCTGGATCCCGGACGCCGTGTTCGCGAGCCCGAAGAATCTGCTCGAGACCCTCGAGGTGGGCGATCAGATCTTTATCAACGCCTACCTGATCGGAACCACAACGTTCGGCAACATGGGCGATGGCAAGACCGCGCGCTACACGGCCGAATTCATGGGCGCCGAGGCAGTTCACCGCGCGCTCGCCCGCCAGTCGCTGGGCAAGCTCGGAAACGACCGCGTGTTCATGAAGTTCAATGACCGCGAGAAGGCCCCGGGCGCCCCGAACAAGGGTCAGCGCGGGTTCAGTGACATCACGAAGGCCGTCGATCAGCTTCAAGCCGCCGGCTTCGGCTTCGGCGAGAAGGGCGCGAAGCCGGGCGACTTCTACCAGTTCGACAATGTCAAGAAGCGGACCCCGATGCCGAAGGATCTCAATCAGCTCACCGTCGATTAACCCGTCTGTTCAGGGATCAGGTCGAAAAGGGCTCCGCTTCGCGGGGCCCTTTTCTTCGTGGTCGTTCAGTAGCTCAGGCCGCGATGGCCTCGCGCTTGCGCGAGCGCGAGGTCTTGCGAACGGTCGGCGCCTCCGGCTCGACCAGCTCCGCCAGGAAACGGCCGGTGTGTGAGCCCGGGACGCCGGCGACCTGCTCAGGCGTGCCGGTGGCGATGATCTCGCCGCCGGCGTCGCCGCCCTCCGGACCGAGGTCGACGATCCAGTCGGCCGACTTGATGACGTCGAGGTTGTGCTCGATCACGAGCACCGTGTTGCCCTGGTCAACCAAGCGGCTCAGCACCTCGAGCAGGCGTTCGACGTCGGCAAAGTGGAGGCCGGTAGTCGGCTCGTCGAGGATGTAGAGGGTGCGCCCGGTCGCGATCTTCGAGAGCTCGGTCGCGAGCTTGATGCGCTGCGCCTCGCCGCCCGACAGGGTGGTCGCAGGCTGGCCGAGCCGGATGTAGTCAAGGCCGACGTCGTGAAGCGTCTGCAGTCGGCGCTTCAGCTTCGGGATCGCGTCGAAGAACTCGAGCGCCTCGGCGACCGGCATATCCAGGACGTCGGCGATCGACTTGCCTTTGAAGCGGACCTCGAGCGTCTCGCGGTTGTAGCGGCGCCCGTGGCATTGCTCGCACGGGACGTAGACGTCCGGTAGGAAGTGCATCTCGATCTTGATCTGCCCGTCGCCGCGGCAGACCTCGCAGCGCCCGCCCTTGACGTTGAACGAGAAGCGGCCAGGCTTGTAGCCGCGGGCGCGCGCCTCCTTCGACTTCGAGTAGATGTCGCGGATGACGTCGAAGAGGCCTGTGTAGGTCGCGGGATTCGAGCGCGGCGTGCGGCCGATCGGCGACTGATCGATGTTGATGATCTTGTCGATCTGGTCGATCCCGTCGACACCGTCATGCGCGCCCGGCCGGGTGCGAGCGCGATGGAGGCGATTCGCGGCCGAGCGATAGAGGATCTCGTTCACGAGCGTCGACTTGCCCGAGCCTGAGACTCCCGTGACGCAGGTGAAGGTGCCGAGCGGGAACGTCGCGTCGATCCCCTTGAGGTTGTGCGCTCGCGCGTTCCGCACCCGAAGCTCGCCGGTGGGTCGGCGTCGCTCCGCGGGCAGGGGAATCGAGCGCTTGCCGGCCAGGTACTGCCCGGTCAGAGACCGCGCGACCTTCTTGACCTGCGCCGGCGTCCCCTTGGCGACCACCTCTCCCCCGTGCTCGCCCGCACCGGGCCCCAGGTCGACCAGATAGTCCGCGGCGTTGATCGTGCCCTCGTCGTGTTCGACGACCATCACCGTGTTGCCGATGTCACGCAAACGCTCGAGCGTGCCGATCAGCTTCTCGTTGTCGCGTTGGTGAAGGCCGATCGAGGGCTCGTCGAGGATGTACATGACGCCGACGAGGCTCGAGCCGATCTGCGTCGCAAGGCGGATGCGTTGCGCCTCGCCGCCTGAAAGCGTGGACGCGGCGCGCTCGAGCGAGAGGTAGCCGATGCCGACGGAATCGAGGAACTTGAGGCGCTCGGCCACTTCGCGCAGGACGAGGTTGGCGATCGCCTTCTCCGTCTCGTTCAGCTCCAGATCCGAGACCCATTCCAGTGCAGCCTTTGCCGACTTGCGGGTAAACGCTGAGATGTCGAGCCCGCCGACACTCACCGCAAGCGACTCGGGCCGAAGGCGCGCGCCGTCGCAGGCCGGGCATGGTTGCATTGCCATGAGCTCCTCGACGCGGTCGCGCGTGTTCTCGGAGTCCGTGTTCTCGTAGCGCTTCTCAAGCGAGTCGAGCATGCCCGGGAAACGCACGTTGTAGGCGCGCCTGCGCCCGAAGCGATTCTTGTAGGAGATTGAGTGACGCTCAGAGCCCGTACCGTGGAGAAGTAGGTCGCGCTCGGCCTGCGTGAGATCGCGCCATGGGACAGTCGTGTCGATGTTCGAAGACTCAGCGACTGCTTCGAGTAACCGGCGGTGGTACGTCGACGCCGCCTTGGTCCACGGGTCGAGTGCGCCCTCGTGGATCGAGAGCGTGGGATCGGGCACGATCAACTCGGGATCGATCACGCGCTGAAAACCGAGTCCGTGGCAACGCTCGCAGGCACCGTGCGGGGAGTTGAAGGAGAAGATGCGCGGCTCGATCTCTGGCATCGAGGCGCCGCAGTTGAGGCAGGCGAAGCGCTCCGAATAGATCTGCGATTCCCCGGTATCGGAGTCAATGATCTCGATCAGGCCGTCCGCGAGCTGGGCCGCCGCCTCGATCGATTCAGACAGGCGCTTTCTGATGCCCTCCTTCATCACGAGGCGGTCGACCACGATCGCGATGTCGTGCTTGTACTTCTTGTCGAGCTCGATCTCCTCGTCGAGGCGGCGGAGCTCTGAGTCGACCATCGCGCGCGCGTAGCCCTGCGAACGCATTTCGGCAAGCATCTTCCCGTACTCGCCTTTGCGTCCGCGGACCACGGGAGCCATGACCATGAAGCGCTTTCCCTCTTCGATCGCGAGCACTCTGTCCGTGATCTGCTCCAGCGACTGGCCCTGGATCGGCTCGCCGCAGTTGTAACAGTGCGGCTTGCCGATGCGCGCCCAAAGGAGGCGCAGATAATCGTAGATCTCGGTGACGGTGCCCACGGTCGAGCGCGGATTGCGAGATGTCGTCTTCTGATCGATCGAGATCGCCGGCGATAGTCCCTCGATCGAGTCGACGTCGGGCTTTTCCATGAGGCCCAGGAATTGACGCGCGTACGAGGAGAGCGATTCGACATAACGGCGTTGTCCCTCGGCGTAGAGGGTGTCGAAAGCGAGGCTGGACTTGCCCGAGCCCGATAGCCCCGTGATCACGATCAGGGCGTCGCGCGGCAACTCCAGGTCCACGCCCTTGAGGTTGTGCGCCCGGGCCCCCGAGATGACGATTTTCTCCGAGCGGGCCATACGAACGAGTGTACGCAGAGCCCCGGCCGCCGCCGGAGGTCCCTTTCGCTACCGGGCCCGGGGTCGGAGGGGCTCAGCGCTTGGCGCGCGCCATCACGTCGTCGAGGAGCTTCTCGTTGCCCTCGATCTCGTAGTTCTCGTCGAGATGAGACGAAATCGCGTCTCGCGCGGACCCATCGAGGGCCATCTTCATCGCGACGATTCGTGCCGCTGTGGCGTCGTGAGAGCGCTCTGGCCCAGAGCCATTCCCGAGCCGTGGCGACTGGCGGTCTGGCTGGGCAGGCGCGGGGGGCTCGATCTCGGGGTCCGGAGGCATTGGTTCCGGCTCAAGGGGCGGCATCGGCTCAGGCTCCGAGGGAGGCGACGGCTCCGGCTCGACTGGCGGCATCGGCTCGGGAACCTCAGCGGGGCCGGGGTCGATCTCGGACTTCGGTGTTCTAGAGGTCATCGCCCCCTCGAGGCCGGCAAGCGCCTCGCGAACCTGCGTCAGGCGCTCCTGAGACTCCGACTCGGCGCGTCTGCGAATCCTTTGAGCGTCGGCTTCGGCGCCGGCGATCAGCTCCTTGGCTCGCTCTTCGGCGCTCGAAACGATCTCGTCTGCTCTTTCCTCGGCCTCGTCGAGCGCCGCTCGCACCCGCCCTGTCACATCTTCGAGAAACTTGGCTGAATCCATACCCGTCACGTTACAGCGGCGGCCTCCCCCACAGCGCCGCTCAAGGCCATGATCGACACCTGTGGATTGACGCCGGGGCAGCCCGGCAGGATCGAACCGTCCGCGACCCACACGCCCTCGACGCCGCGTAGCGCGCCCCGCGGGCCGACAGGGTGACGCTTCGAATCGCCGCCCGCCCCCGCTGTGCCCGTCGGATGGAAGGCAGCGAGGTGCAGGCTCTTCGGCTCCAGTCCGGCAAGAGCAGGCCCGATCTCATCGTTTGAGCGGATCGGCGGGGTGCCCGAGCCCAATTCGACTTCCTCGGCACCCGCCGCGAGCATGATCCTCGCCATCGCGTCGAGCGCTTCGATGAGGCGGCTCCCGTCGTGCCGGGCGAGGCGATATCCGATGATCGGCGAACCTGAACCGAAGACCCGGCCGGAGGGTGCGTCGGCGATCATCGCTCCGATCGCCGCCCGGTGACTTGCGCCCTTGACGCGCTCCACCAGCTCGGCTCCAATGCCCGGCGTCAGCATCGAGCCCATGCCGGGTGGCGTCGAGGTGGCCTCGATCAAGATGCCGCGCTCAACATGAAGCTCGTCCACGCCCGCGCTTTGAAGGACACCCTGCCATGCGGTGACCGGTTCCTCGAAGCGGGCCGAAGCGCTGATCGCCGGATGGATCGAGAGGCCCCGCCCCAGCCGCGGATGGCGGCCGAGGTTGCTCCGGCGCAGAAGGGGCGGCGTCTCGATCGCACCCGCCGAGACGATGATGCGCGAAGCTCGTAGCTTGACCCGTGAACCGTTCGGGCGGATGGCCTCGACGCCCGTCGCCCGTCCGTTCTCTGTTAGGACCCTCTTTACGCGAAGGCTCGATGCGATCTCAGCACCGAGCTCGCACGCGGCGGGCAGGGCGTTCATATGGACGCCGGACTTGGCGTTGTTCGGACAGCCGATTGCGCACTGACAGGAGCCGCGGCACCCCGGCGCGTTGCGAAGGAGCGGTCCCGCCTCCCACCCCAGTGCGGCGGCGCCCGCGAGCGCCAACTCGCCGTTTCGCCCCATGACTTCCGTCGGCACCGGCGCGACGCCGAGCATTCGCTCGACCTCCGTGAGGCGCTCGTCGAACCCGTTGCCCGCCAGCTCAAGCCCGGCTCCCCGCCAGACGTCGACGACGGCGGGCGGCGGGCGATAGCAAGTCCCGGAGTTGACGACTGTAGTGCCGCCGACGGCCCGGCCGATGGGCAAGGCTATCGGCGGAAGACCGAGTGCCATCGTCGTCCCGGCATCCCGGTAGAGGGAGGCGAATCGCTCCAGCGGGTGCGTGGTACGAATGCGTCCCGAGGTCCACCGTTCGCCCTCCTCGACGATCAGGACGTCCAGACCCGCGCGCGCGAGCTCCAACGCGGCCCAGGCTCCCCCGGCTCCAGATCCCACCACGATCGCATCGAACGACTCACGATCGCCGAGATCGTTCGGATGGCGCATCTTGAGTGCCGGATCCGGATGGGAGAGCTGGTAAAGAGACCCGGTGGTGCGGATCTCCGGGGCGAACTCGTCCCCTCCCGCCGCAAGCAGAACCAGGGTCTTGAGGGCATCGACTGCGGCGGAGCCAATTGGCCCCGACCCCGCTATGCGCTCGAGAAAGCGGGTGCGGCGGTCACTTGGGAGATTGCCGAGCGTCCTACCCGAGGTCGTGAGGGCGCCCGCCTCGAGCGCTGCGAGGCCGGCCGCGACGCCGATCCGCTGGCGCGCCGGCATCTCATTCAGCAAGATTCGCGCCGCTGCCGCAACCCGCCGCGGGTCCGGGCCCCCCTTCTCTGGCGGCAGAAGCACCGCAGAAAGGTCCGAGAGCGCCGACATCCCGCTGGACGTTAGCCGCCCTCTCGACGAATGAAGGACGTAAGAGCGGCTGATATCGGGTAAGGATGGGACAGCATGCCGACCCCGAAGGAGATCAACCCGCTCTACCGTGCGGTCATGCTCGCCGCGGGGCTGTTGGTCCTCGGCCTGCTCTTTCGCGAGCTCCTGACGCTGCTCGTCGCGATCCTCATCACGGTGATCCTCGCGATCCCGCTCGCACTCGCCGCTGACAAGCTCGAAGCACGCGGCGTCCCTCGTTTCTTTGGCGCGCTGGCTGCCCTCCTGGGCGGGGTAGCCGTGATCGCGGCAATCATGGCCCTGGTCATCCCGCCCTTCGTCGAGCAGACGCAGGAGTTCGTTGACTCAGTCCCAGGCACTCTTGAAGACCTCGAGGGGCAGGTCGCCGACACGCTCGGCATCTCGCCATCGGAGGTGGGCGACAACGTTCAGGGGTTCCTTCAGAAGTACACCGAGGACCCGGGCAGCCTGGTCGGTCCCTTAGCGCAGGTCGGGCTCAGCGTCGTCGGCATCCTCGGCGCGCTCATCTTCATGGTCCTGACCGCGTTCTACATCGCCCTCAATCCGCAGCCGCTGGTGAACGGCTTGCTCTCACTGTTCCCGCCGGGTCGACGCGAAGCTGCAGGTCATCTCACGTTGAGGCTCAGGACGGCATGGGTGGGCTGGCTCCAGGGGGTGCTCATAGACATGCTCGTTACAGGGGTGCTCCTCTATCTGGGACTGACGCTGATCGGCCTCGATTTCGCGATCTTCTTCGCCGTCTTCTCGGCATTACTCGTCGTGATCCCGTACTTCGGAGCAGTCATTGGAGCGGTCCCCGTGTTCCTGTTCGCCCTCGCCGACTCGCCGACGACCGCGTTCCTCGCGCTCGGCGTATATGTAGTCGTTCAGCAGATCGAGGGCAACCTGATCATTCCGCTCGTGATGGCTCAGCGGGTGAACCTCCACCCCGCCCTGATCGCCATCGGCGTGATCCTGGTCGGCCAGCTCTTCGGCTTCATCGGGCTCTTCGTAGCCGTGCCGATCCTCTCGGCGGTCGTGATCCTCGTCGACGAGTTCTGGGTCAAGCCGATCGAGGAAGAACGAGGAGTGACGACGGTCGCCGAGCGCGAGGTGCCGGCGCTCCTCACCGCGGAGGGCTTACCGCATCCTCCGACGACACCACAGCCGGATCCGGTCGCCTAGGAACGAAGCGCCTCGAGGTCTCGCCGGAGCTCCTTGAGCTCGTCGCGGATGCGACCGGCCTCTTCGAAGCGGAGCTCTTCGGCGGCGGTGGCCATCTCCTCTTCGAGCTCGACGATCAGCCTCTCGAGGTCCTTCGGGTCAGAGATCTCCTCGTCGCCTGCGCGGGCGCGTCGGCGGCGCTTGGGCGATGTCTTGGACTCCATCGAGAGGAACTCGGAGATGTCGGAGATGCCCTTTTGGACGGTCTCGGGTGTTATCCCATGCTTCTTGTTGTAGGCGACCTGAATCTCCCGGCGGCGGTCCGTCTCGGCAAGTGCCAAGCGCATCGCCTGAGTCTCGCGGTCCGCGTACATGACGACACGGCCATCCTGGTTTCGCGCGGCGCGCCCGATCGTCTGGATCAGGCTCGTCTCTCCGCGGAGAAAACCCTCCTTGTCGGCATCGAGGATTGCGACGAGCGACACCTCCGGCAGGTCGAGCCCTTCGCGCAGGAGGTTGACTCCAACGAGCACGTCGTACTCGCCGAGGCGGAGGTCCCGGATGATCTGGATGCGCTCGAGCGTGTCCACCTCGGAGTGGAGATAGCGGACACGGAGGCCGTACTCGAGGAGGTACCCCGTGAGGTCCTCCGACATCTTCTTCGTCAGCGTGGTCACGAGAGCCCGCTCGCCTTTGTCAACGGTCTTCTTTACTTCGTTCATCAGATCGTCGATCTGGTTCCTCGTCTCGCGCACGTCGACGTGGGGATCGACAATGCCGGTCGGGCGGACAATCTGCTCGACGGTCCGCGCGGCCTCGGTGCGCTCGAACACGCCGGGGGTGGCCGAGACCATCACGAGTTGGTTGATCCGCTTCATGTATTCGTCGAAGCGCAGCGGGCGGTTGTCGATCGCCGACGGAAGCCGGAAGCCGTGCTCGATGAGCGTGCGCTTGCGCGAAGCGTCGCCCTCGGCCATGCCAGAGATCTGCGGGATCGTCTGGTGGGACTCGTCTACGAAGCAGACGAAGTCCTTCGGGAAGTAATCCATGAGGGTATGTGGCGGTGAGCCCGGCGGGCGCCCGTCGAAGATCCTCGAGTAGTTCTCGATGCCCGAGGTGAAGCCGAGCTCCTTCATCATCTCGATGTCGTACTCGGTGCGCTGCGCAAGCCGGTGAGCCTCGAGCAACTTGCCCCGCTCCTCGAACCACACAAGCCTCTCCTGAAGCTCACGCTTGATCTCGATCAGGCCGCTTTCCATCGTCGCGTCCTCGGTTACGTAGTGGCTGGCGGGCCAGACGGCGACGTGGTCGATGTCGTCGAGGATCTCGCCGGTAAGGGGGTCGAAGTGATGGATCGACTCGATCTCGTCGCCGAAGAGGTTCATCCGGTAGGCCGACTCGGCGTAGGCCGGGAAGATCTCGAGCACCTCGCCCTTGGCGCGGAACGTCCCGCGGGTCAGCGCGGTCTCGTTGCGGTTGTACTGCATGCGGATGAGCTTTGAGAAGAGGTCGTCGCGGTCGATCGACTCACCAACCTTGAACAGCTCCATCTGCTTCGAGTAGAGCTCGGGCGAGCCGATGCCGTAGATGCAGGAGACCGAGGCGACGATGATCACGTCGCGCCTTGCCAGAAGCGCCGCAGTTGCAGCGTGCCGCAAGCGGTCGATCTCGTCGTTGATCGAGGAGTCCTTCTCGATGTAGAGGTCTTGCGCGGGCACGTAGGCCTCGGGCTGGTAGTAGTCGTAATAGGAGACGAAGAACTCGACCGCGTTCTCGGGGAAGAACTCGCGGAACTCGTTGCAGAGCTGTGCCGCGAGCGTCTTGTTGTGGGCGATAACGAGAGCCGGGCGCTGAATCCGCTCGATCGTCGCCGCCATCGTGAAGGTTTTGCCGGTCCCTGTAGCGCCGAGGAGCGTCAGGAACTTCTCATTCTTTCCGAGACCCTCCGCCAGGCCGTCGATTGCCTTCGGCTGATCCGCCGTGGGCGTATAGGCGGGATTCAGCTTGAACTCGGGCATGCGTCCACGATAGCCATGGCCTAGGGCAGCAACGAGGCCCACGAGACACTTCCCGGAACCCCCTTGCTTACATCCTCACGATGACCGACGAACGCATGGGGCTCGCGGGCACCCTCGGGCTCCTCGCAGCGACGGTTGCGGTCCTGTTCGCGGTGGCGCTCAGCTCGGAGGGCGACGCCGGCAGCGCGGTCGGCGGATCCAGCCCCGGCGCCGAAGCCGCCGTCGGGCTCGATGCCGATCAGCTCCTCGAGCTGAGCCTCGAACGCACCCCCTCAGTCGCTCGGCGAGTCGCCGAGATCCGCGGGGTCGAGTTCGACGACGTGCCGGAGCCGCAGGTGACCGACGTCGCGGGCCTTCTGGAACTAGCTGAGGGCGAGCTCGCGAAGCCGAGAGTCGCCGAGACCATCGCGGCCGGCGACGCTGCGCTCAAGCTGCTTGGCCTGCTCGAGCCCGAGGACAGCCTTGCCGACGTTTCCACCGAGGTGACCGCAGGCGCCGCGGCGTTTTATGACCCGAAGGAGAAGGAGCTGTTCCTGCTTGGGGACGCCGTGCCGGCAGGTGCTGCGCTGGCAGAGTTTGTCCTCGCCCATGAGCTGAACCACGCACTGGAGGATCAGGCATTCGGCCTGCCCCTCTCGAGCGCGTCAAACGACGATCGAGCGCTCGCCGAAACGGCGCTGGTCGAAGGTTCGGCCACCGCGCTCATGACCGAGTACGCGGCTCGATACCTGACGCTGTCCGACCTTCTTGGCGAGTCCGCAGGCATCGAGGGCGACACGAGCGACCTGCCGCCCATCGTCCTCGCCCAGGTCACCTTTGCCTACATCGGCGGGCAGGCCTTCGTCGACGAGCTTCGCGCAAGCGCGAACGGCGGGTGGGACCTCGTCGACTTTGCATATCAGCGTCGCCTCCCCGCCTCGACCGAGCAGATCCTCCATCCCGAGAAGTATCTCGACGACGAGGCGCCCCTCCGCGTCGATGGCCCACCCGGCGCCGGCCCTGGATGGGAGGAGGTCGATTCGGGCGCGGTCGGCGAGTTTGTGACGCGCGAGATTCTTCGCCAAGACGCCGACGAGGTCGGCGCCGACGAGGCTGCTGCTGGATGGGGCGGCGATCGGTACCGCTTATTCAGTCGCGAGGGCGCACCGGCTGATTGCATCGACGACTGCAGAGCAGACAACGCGCTCGCGATTGCGTGGCGCGGCGACGACGCCTCAGAGGCAGTCGAGCTTCGGACAGCCCTCGAAGGCTTTGTCGAGCGTTCGCTGGACGGCGCTTCAGAAGGGGAGGAGATCTGGGAGCTCGAGGGCGGTTGGGCTGCGGTCGACAGCTCGGGGGATGTGACGACCCTTGCCCTTGCTCCCGACGACGCTCTGGCTCGGCGGCTCGCGCGCCCTGTGTCGAGGGTCCTCAAGTAGCTTCGAGGCCCTTGACCGCCTCCCAGAAAGCTCTAGCCGCGTTCTTCTCGTTCGCCGGGATCATGCACTTCGTCATCCCGAAGACTTATGAGGCCATTGTGCCCGAGTACGTGCCGGTCAGCCCAGAGGCCGCCGTCTTTCACTCAGGGTGGGCGGAGATCGTTGGCGGCATCGCCGTCATACCCCCCGCGACCCGCAGCCTCGCCCGGTGGTGGCTGATCGCACTGCTGCTCGCGGTGTTCCCGGCGAACGTCCACATGGCCGTTCGCCCAGAGCAGATTCGGGGCCTCGATCTGAACAGGATCCCGCGCTGGACGCTCTGGGCACGTCTTCCGCTTCAGCTCGCAGCGATGGCTTGGGTCTGGCGGGCGACCGACCGCCAGGTTGTCTAGGGCAGCGCCTCGATCCAGTCCCAGCTCCGCCCGCAGAGCTCCTCTGCGTCGCCGGCGCCGGCCTCCGACAGAGTGCTTGTTGCGTCAGGCGGGGGCCCGAACGCGATCGGGCCGACGGGATCGCCCGAGCCGCCACTGCCTGGAGAGATATCGCCGCCGGAGAAGCGCACGGCGACCCTGTGCCGGCCAGGCTCGAGCTCGATCACTCCCAGCTCGGTGTAAAGGCCGTCGTTGTTGAGGATGTTTCGCCGCGACGAGAGTTCGATGCCGTCGATGACGAGACCGGCCCGGCCCCGGATGGAGCCGCCGAGCCAGACCGAGTACTGCCCGCCTTCGACGGCCACGTCGACTCGGATCTCACCTTCGCCTGACGGCACCGGAAAGCCGTCGACGGTGGGCCACTCTCTAGGCGACCTCATGTCCTTAGGCCCCACGAAAAGCGGCTTCAGGGACTCGGCAGCGACGAGGGTGCCGTGGGGCACCGCGCGAGCGAGCCTCCGCACATCGCCGCATTCAGGCTCGGCGACGGGAATCGATCCGATTCCCAGCGGAAGCCTCATCGCGGGCTCAGCGACGGCAGGCTCGCGGGTCCAAAGCTCGTAGAACTCGCCCGCCCAAGCCAGCGAGAAGGGCCCCGGCGGGCGACTCTGCTCGGGCGAGCGGCGAAGGACCAGCGATTGGTACGGGTCGAACGAGTCGGGGTCAAAGTCGTCGGTGTCGGCCCAGAGGCCCTTCTCCAGGCTCGATCCGTCCAAAAGCGGCACGAGGCGGCGGCGCAGCTCGGATGCACCTTCGGCGTCGGCTTCGCGCAGGAAGTGTCGGACGCCGTAGGGCTGGTACTCGGTCATCAGCGCAGGCCCTTCGCCTTCGATCATCTGCCCAATCGTCTCGAGCTCTTCGAGCTGGTCCCGGGGACCGAGGTTCACCTCGTGGTAGGCAATAGCGTTCGACCAAACCACCCCCATGGCGATGACTGAAGCGGCCACAGCCCCGATCGCAAGGCGGCGCTCGCCCCAAGCCCACGCGCAGCCGAGAAGCGCTGCGAAAAGTAGGGCCGGCGAGACGGTCGCAAACGCCTTGCCTTGCACCCACGGCGAGCCCACTGCAGCGATCGCTATCGCCGCGAGTGGCGCACCGACGATGTAGCCGGCAATCTCCCACCTTTGGCCGCGGATCGCCACGGCACAGGCGACGAGAGCGGCTGCCAAGACGACGAGGCAGGCGATCGCGGTTACGGGAACCAAGCCTGGATCTACTCGGAAATCCCCCGCAGGCCAAACGCCCAAGGCCTGAAACGGTGACAGCGGCCCGATCAGATTTCCCTTTGCATCGGGGTCGTCGAGCGGTGAAGAGGTCGGAGGCAAGAGCGAATCGCCGAGCAGGACGGGGGCGATCAAGAAACCCACCAATGCGAGGAGCCCAACCGACCTTCTCGCCATGCCAACAAGTGACGAACCGCGGGCAGCGATGATCAGCATGCCGAAGAGCAACGGCCCCACCCAAACCGAACCCGCGAGGCTGAGGCAGCCGATGAGCGCCGCGATCGCGAGCGCGAGTGCGACGAGCGTGCGGAGCCCAGCCTCCGCACGAGCCGTCTGCGGTGCCAAACCCGCTACAAGCGCGATCACCCCGGCCGCCGCAAGTTCCTTGATCCCGCCCCACAGGTAGTAACCGAAGAGAAGAGCGGGCTGGACGGCAAGCACGACGACCAACGCCCTTGCGCGCGCCGAGCGGATGAGGCTCCCGCTGAGCGCCCAAAGCGAAAGTGCGAGAAGGATCGCCAGCAAGGCCATATAGGGCTGGACGAGCCAGGCCGTATCCAGCGCCACGAATGCCCGACCTACGCCCAGCGGAACGAAGACGCCGATCGGGTAGCCGTCGGCAAGGTTGAAGGCAAGGGTCGCCTCGTAGGAGGACCGGGCGAGGCCCTCCAGGTCGCGGCCTGCCTCCATGACCCGATCCGTAAGGGCGAGCCATGTCGCGGTGTCGTCGAGCGTGATGTACCCGGCGAACGTCGCGCTGCCGGAAAGCACGATCGGCGCCGCGTAGACGGCCCAGACGATCACAAGCCCACCGACTAACCATGGGGACGGTCTGCTCCCGCGCCACGGCCGCCGAAGCGCCAAGCCCGCCACTGCAAGCCCAGCGACCACCGGGGTTGTCAACTCTGCGAGCTCCGGCACGGCCGTGAGAAAGCCCCCGACGACGATCACCAGGCAGAACCCGAGCGGTGCGAGCAGGGACCGCGGAATCGCAATGTCGGTCAGGCGCGCCACGAGCGAACCGCAGCCGAACCAGAGCACAAGCTGTACCGCAGGGAAGACGACCCAGGCGATGAGTAGGTCGAGCACGTCAGGGGCGAGCGAGACGGTCAGTCAAGCCCGAGCTCATCTGCGTAGTTGCCCTGATAGAGCTCGCGTTTCTCAAGCACCGACTCGACATAGGAGCGAGTTTCAGAGAATTCGATGTCGTCGAATTCGAGCTCTGTCCCGCCCCATGCCTCCGCGTTCTCCGGGCCGCCGTTGTAGGCGGCGAGGGCGGCGACCTCGTTGCCTCCAAAGCGATCGAGCAGGTGATCGAGATAGAAGGTGCCGTAGCGGATGTTCAGATCGGGGTTCGCCAGGTCTTCGAAGACGAACGTCTCGCCCCCAGAAAGCACTTCGATTGTGTCCGCGGTGTCAGGCGTGATTTGCATGAGGCCCCTGGCCCCAGCAGACGATGTCTGATCGACGAAGCCCGACTCCTGGTTGATTACTGCCGCGATCAACGCCGCATCCAGGTCAAACCGCTCGGCTTGCTGGCGGATGATGTCCTCGTGGCGGAGAGGCAGCTCTACCTCCTTGATCGCTTCCCCGAGGTCGATCCGCGAGATCGCGAAGGCGATACCGCCGACGATCACAAGTCCGAGCAAGAGAAGTCGCGGCAGTCCTTCGCGCCGGGCGGCGCTCATCTTTCTCGGCCTGCCTCAACGAGCTGAGGCCAAATCTCGCGCAGCTTTTTCTCCAGGTCTTCGAGCGTGCCGTCATTCGAGACGACCCAGGTCGCTCGTTCGGATTTCTCTTCCTCTGCCATCTGGCGACCTGTTCGCCCCTCGACCCCGGCATCCCCCCTTGCCTCGAGCCAGCCGGCGCGACGGTCCCCCGCGACGACGACGAGGACGCCGTCGAAGAACGCCTCCATGCTCGCCTCGAAGAGGAGCGGCACCTCCACGACCGCAAGCTCGAGCTCCTCGCCGAGCCCTGTCTGCCAATCAACCACCCGCTCGGCAACCTTCGGATGGGTAATGGACTCAATCCAGCGCAGCTCGTCGCGATCTGCAAAGACGATCTCGCCGACCGCTTTGCGGTCCACCAAACCCCCGTTTGCCACCCCAGCCCCCCAGCGTTCCACCAACCTCGCGACGACGTCCGGATCGCCAAGCGCCTCATGGGCGACCTCATCGGTCGAAAGCGTCGCGGCGCCGAGCCGCTCCAGCGCCCGAAGCGCCTCCGTCTTGCCGGACCCGATAGCCCCGGTGAGTCCGATGAACGCTGGCCGAGGCGCCACGGGCGGCGCCTCGATCAGCCCTGGTCGTCTTCGGGCGGGGCTTCTTCCGACGCCGGCTCGACGGGGGCGTCTGCGAAGACGTCCTCGGAAAGGCCGAGATCCGGAACTTCGTCGGCAGGAGCCTCGGTGGCGGCTTCGGTAACCGATTCAGATCCCTCCGGAGCCTCTTCCGGCGGCTCTTCCGACGTTGCGGCCGGGGCCTCGACAACCGCCCCCGCGGGGGCCTCAGTGGCGGCGGTTTCGTCGCTTGCGGCTTGGACCTGCTGCTTCAGCTCGTCCGGGATGAGGTCGGAGAAAGCGTTGTTCTGCGTTTCGGCGCGCTTGATCGAGAGGGAGATGCGGCGACGCTCCTCGTCGATCTCGAGGATGCGCACCCACTTCTCCTCACCCGGCGAAACAACCTCGCCGGGGGTCTCGACGTGGTGCTCTGCAAGCTCGGAGATATGCACGAGGCCTTCGACGCCGGGCACGATCTCGATAAAGGCGCCGAAAGCGACGACCTTCGTGACCTTGCCCTCGAGCACGTCGCCCTGGCGGTACTCGTTGAGAACTTTCTGCCACGGATCTTCCTGGGTTTGCTTGAGGCCCAGCGAGATCCGCTGACGATCGCGGTCGATGTCAAGCACCTTGACGCGGACGTCCTGGCCGATCTCGAGCACCTCGCCCGGATGGTTGACGTGGCTCCACGAAAGCTCGGAGATGTGGATGAGGCCGTCGATCCCTTCGAGGTCGACAAAGGCGCCGAAGTCGACGATATTCGAGATCTTGCCTTCCACGATCTGACCGGGCTGAAGGCGCTCGAGAATCTGCTCGCGGACTTCTTTTCGCTCCTCCTCAAGAACGGCGCGGCGCGACAGGACGACGTTGTTCCGCGAGCGGTTGAGCTCGATCACCTTGCACTCGAGCGTCTGATCCCGGAATTCGTCGAGGTTGTGGACGCGGCGGATATCGACAAGCGATGCGGGAAGGAAGCCGCGGACACCGAGATCGACGATCAGACCACCCTTGACGACCTCGATCACCGAGCCCTCGACGGGTTCGCCGCTTTCGGCGGCGGCTTCGATCTTTCGCCAAGCCTTCTCGAAGCGTGCACGCTTCTTGGAGAGGATGAGTCGCCCTTCCTGATCCTCCTTGG
Source organism: Actinomycetota bacterium (assembly GCA_030860375.1). Taxonomy (GTDB): domain Bacteria; phylum Actinomycetota; class Thermoleophilia; order Solirubrobacterales; family 70-9; genus JALZKA01. The sequence continues at coordinate 28,834 of JALZIJ010000125.1, forward strand.
TCAGGACGAGCGCATCCACCTGTTCACCGAGATCAACCTCCTCGGAGGGATCCACGGAGCGGCGAATCGACAGCTCGTGGGCGGGAATGACGCCTTCGGACTTGTAGCCGATATCGACGAGAACCTCGTCCTTGTCGATACGAACAACCTCGCCGTTGACCACGTCGCCCTCGTCGAAGGGCTTGATGGTCGCGGCGTAATTGGGAACGAGCTTGCCGTCGACCTCAATCATGAAGTCGGAGGAACCATTCGAGGCGGGGGCCTCGATGGCAGGATCGATCACGGTTTCAGGCGAGGACACGGCTTCGCAGCTTACAAGGGGAGTTATGAGGGGCTTGGCCCCGAAAGCGGCGTGTGAGGACGCCGAAGGCGTCCGCAGGATGTCTCAGATGAGGGGCTTTGCCCCGAAAGCGGCATTTGTCCCATGAGGGCTTTGCCCGAATCGGACAGGTGCAGGTAAGGATTTCAACACCGAAGGAGCCCGCAAGGTATCTCCGAAAAGCAGGTTGCGCTGGCTAATCTCGTCTCGTGCCTACCCGCTCGACCAAGCGTGGCGCGGACCGAACACCGCTCGCGGGCGACTTCGACGTGATCGTCTGTGGTGCGAGCTTTGCGGGGCTGACCGTCACCCGGCAGCTCACCGGCTCAGGCGCTCGCGTTCTGCTCCTTGACCGCTACGACATCGGCGAGCGTCAGACGTCGGCGTGCGGCATCCCGACCGGGTGGCTTCACGCGATGGGACTCGAAGCGTCGGCTCGGCAAGAGTTCGGGACTTTGGTGGTGCACACCCCCCACGGAACTTCGCGGTATGACCTCCCCTGGTCGTTTTCGACATTCGACTACCGCACGCTCTGCGAGATCCTCCACGATGGCTGCGACGCGGAGTTCGAGACCGCAAAGGTGGAGGGCCGCGCCACCCAGCGCGAGGCGGATGACCCCGCACAGGGAGCTAAACGTCCAACACACCGCCCTATAACCGGTAGCGCTGGACGTTTGGTGACCGTTCGGACCGATCGGGGCGAGGTTTCCGCGCCGCTCGTGGTCGACGCGCTTGGCTGGCGCCGAGTCCTGGCCTCGGCGGGTTATCAGCCCCCCGACGCGCCGCTTTCGCGCGGCCTTGAGGTACACCCCCCGGGCTCCGGCGAAGACCTCGAGATCTGGATCGATCGGCGCTACGTGCCCGCCGGCTACGGCTGGTCGTTTCCCGCCGGCTCAGAGACGCGCATCGGAGTCGGCTCCTTCGACCCCGGCTTTCACGTCAAGGAGACGACCGTGTTGCTCGCCGAAGACCTCGAGCGAGAACCGGTGCGCTACCAGGGGAACTGGATCCCCCACAAGCTCAGGCGCGCTGCCGAGGGCGGCGTCTTCTTCGCAGGCGACTCGGCCGGCCACTGCCTGCCGCTGACCGCCGAAGGCATTCGAACCGCTTTCTACTTCGCGATCGCGCTCGGTGAAGAGCTGCGAGCGGTTGTCGAACGCCGAAAGACACGGGATGCCGCGATCCGTGACTACGCCGCCTTCAACGACTCTCACGAGTGGAAGTTCAACTGGCTGCTTCACGCCCAGCGGACCGTGCCGCGCTTCCCGGCACGCGCACAGCGCGGCCTCGTTGCCGCTGCGGGAAGCAAGCGCTTCGTCGATTGGTCCTTCGGCCACTACCTGGAAATCGCGCACCCGCGCTATGCCGAACAGCACGCCCGGCGCACCACGGACGCCCGGGCCCCAGTCGCCGCCTCGTTTGTGTAGGCGTTGTGAGGTGCCTGACCCCCAGCGCCTGTGAGCGTTTTGTGAGGTGCCTGACTCTCAGCGGACGATCAGGAAGGTGCCGGCGAGGAGGAGCAACACGCCCAGAATGCGATCAAGTGAAACCGGCGTTTCCTCCAGGCCAAGGAAGCCGACTCTGTCGAGGATTACCGAGAAGGTGAGCTGACCCGTGATCGTCGCGGCGGCCACCCCGCCCGCGCCGATCGAGCTCACGGTCACCAGGGCGGAGAAAACGTAGGCAGCGCCCAGGACGCCGCCGAGGAGGAGGTACCAAGGCACGCCGGCTGTCTCGCCGAGGCCTCCCGTCTGGCCCGCCAAGGCCACGATCACAGCGAGCAGCAGGGTGCCGATCGCAAATGAGACCAGCGCCGCCGCGATGTTCCCCGTCGCCTTGCCGAGGCCGGAGTTGATCACGGGCTGCATCGCGATCAGCCCGCCCGTCATCGCCATCAGGGCTACAGCAAGTCCACGATCCATCCGAACGATCCTATGACGGACCGGTGAGGGCAGGGAAAATCTCGCATAGCGCTACAAATCCTGCCCTCACATCGAGCGGCTGTTACTTGAGGGTTAGCCAATCGGGGCCCGAGCCCGAGTTCACCTCGAGCGGCGGGTCGAGCTCGAATGCGGCGCGCATCTCACGCACCGCGATCTCCTCTGCGCGCTCCATCTCGGCCTCTGGGCCCTCGAAGAGAAGCTCGTCATGGATCTGAAGAATCAATCGCGTCTCGAGCCCGGAATCGGCGAGCGCACGATGGCAGCGCACCATTGCCAGCTTGATGATGTCCGCCGCGGTGCCCTGGATCACCGTGTTCACCGCGAGCCGCTCGCCAAGGCCTCGGCGCTGCCGCTGGCTCGAACGAAGCTCGGGTATCCGTCGGCGGCGCCCCAGGAGCGTCTTCACAAATCCTTCGTCGGTAGCCTGGGCGATTGTCGTGTCGATAAAGCGCTGAATCGCCGGAAAGCGCTCGAAGTAGCGCTCGATGTATTCGCCGGCCTCGGTCCGCGTTATGCCGAGGCGGTCGGCGAGCCCGAAGTCGGTCAAGCCATAGGCGATCCCGTAGTTCACCATCTTCGCCTTCGAGCGTTCAGCTGGCGTGATCGCATCTGGATCGGCGCCGATGATGCCCGCCGCCGTCGCTGAGTGGACATCCTCTCCTGAAGCGAAGATCTCGCGCAGGACATCCTCATCCGCGACATGAGCGAGCACGCGTAGCTCAACCTGGTTGTAGTCGCAAGACAGAAGCCGGTTGCCGGCGTCTGCGACGAAGCAGCTACGGACCGGCCTTCCCACCTCCGAGCGGATCGGGATGTTCTGAAGGTTCGGGTTGGTCGAGGACAGGCGGCCCGTCGCGGCGGTCACCTGATTGAAGGTCGTGTGGATGCGGTCGGTCTTGGGATCGATCAACCCGGGGAGCGAGTCGAGGTAGGTGTTCTTGAGCTTCGTGAGCTCTCGCCACTGCTCCACGGCCGGAATGATCGGGTTCTCGTCCCGGATCTGCGAGAGAACGCGGGCATCGGTTGAGTAGCCCGTCTTGCCGCGCCGCTTGCGGGTCAGCCCGAGCTCGACGAAGAGCACTTCGCCGAGCTGCGATGGAGAGCCGATCGTGAACTCGCGTCCCGCCGCCTCGTAGATCTCGGTTTCGAGCTCGTCGATCCTGGCCTCCATCCCCTCGCCGATCGCGGCGAGTCGCTCCGCGTCCAGCTTGAGGCCTTCGCGCTCCATGGCCACTAGCACCTCCACCAACGGCAGCTCGACCTCGCGCATGATGCGCTCGAGCCCGAATTCGGCGAGCTGTGCGCGCTGGCGCTCGGCCAACTCCCAGGTAAGGCGTGCTTCGACCGCGGGATCGCTCTGCACCTCGGGGTCCTCTCCAAGGGCGAGTTGTGCGTCATTCGAGGGCTCCTCCGGCTCCGCGCCCGAGCGGACCGCGATCCCGGCGTCGGCGGCAAGCTCCTCGAGAATGTAAGTACGCCGCGCAGGGTCGACGAGGTAAGCGCCGATCATCGTGTCGTGGTCGATCTCGATGCTCGAGCCGGCCTTGGCGAGGAGTCCGTGGCGCCCGCCGCCCAGGGCCTTCGCGTCGTGGACGACAAGAGGATGGCCTGCGAGGCCGGATGCCAGCTCGCCGAGGTCGACGGCGTCACCCGTTAGGACTTTGCCGCCGTCGGTTGCAGCAAAGCGGCCCCCGCGGATCGCAAGACCGGTCGGTCCTTCTTCGAGGTCGGAGGGGCTTCCCTCGACGGTCGCGACCTCGATCGTCTCATCCACGGCACGATCGGGAACCGGACCCTTGTATTCCTCCTCGAGGCGCTGGATCACGGCGCGAAGCTCGAACTCAGCCGCGAAGTCGCGAAGGCGAGAGAGGTCCGGCACCGTCTCCCCGCGTTCGATCAGGTCAACCGGCACCGCCACGTCGAGCTTCATGGTCGCGAGGGCCTTGGACACGCGTGCGTCGTCGGCATGGTTCACCAGGTTCTCTTTGCGCTTGGCGCCGGAGATCTCGTCTACCGAGGCGAGCACCGTCTCGAGCGAGCCGAACTGCTGGAGGAGCTGCGCGGCCGTCTTGTCGCCGATGCCCGGGACGCCCGGGATGTTGTCGGAGGTGTCGCCCTTCAGGCCGATCAGGTCCGGCACGAGCTCGGGCGGAACGCCGTAGCGCTCGACGACTCCGTCGGAGTCATAGACCTTGGTGTCGGTGACCCCGCGCGAAGTCGTCATCACTCGCGTCCCGTCGCCGACGAGCTGATACACGTCTCGGTCGCCCGAGACGATCATCACAGGGCGGCCCTTGGCCTTCGCCTGCGTCGCGAGTGTCGCGATCACGTCGTCTGCCTCAAAACCCTCTACCTCGACGTTCGCAAAGCCGAACGCCTCGGCAAGCGGCGCGAGGTGCGGCCATTGCTCCTTCAAGAGGTCCGGGCGCGACTTGCGGCCGGCCTTGTACTCCGGGTACTGCTTCTCCCGCCCCGACCAACCCCGGTCCCAGGCCACGATCACCGTGCCTGGCGCATAGTCGATTAGGAGCTTCGCCATCATCGAGGCGAACCCGTAGATCGCGTTGGTCGGGCGCCCGTCAGCCGTCGCGATCGACTCGGGGAGCGCGAAGAAGGCGCGATAGGCAAGCGAATTGCCGTCGATCAGGAAGAGCTCGCCCGGGACGGGCTTGGGGGCAGCCGGCATGGCCCGATCCTACGAGGGGTCAGGCGCCTCACCGACTGCTCCCAAGGTGAGTGAAGTGTTAGGTACCTGGTACCTCACCGTCTGCTCGCAAAGCGAGTGAAGTGTTAGGTGCCTGACCCCCGGCGAACCTCGCAGCTCTCCTCGATGCGCAGGAGCTTCGCGAGGCGAGTCCGGTTACCGGCGACCGCGCGGTAGGCACGCTCGGTCGCGCGGGGAAACGCTCGAGCTCCGGCGGCGAGAGGCGCTCCCCCCGGCAGGATGTCGAACAGGATTCCGAACCCTGCTCCAGCCGAGCGGACGCTGCCCGCCTCGTCCACGAGATGCCAGGAGTCGAGCCGCTGTGCGACCGGTACGTCGGCGAGGAGCCGCTGTCCCTCCTCGCTTTGGATCGGCATTGGCTGCAAATGGTGCGAGCGGTCCCAGGCGAGGATCTTGTCCAGGCTCCACTTGCAAAAGCCGCAGTCTTCGTCGTAGAGAACGGTCGCTTCGGGGTTGCTCACGCACCTGACCATATATTTCGCCGACTGAATGGCCTCTTCTGTCTCTGCCCAATTCTCGGTAACCGTGCGCGTCGAGCTCGACGCGCGCCAAGAGCCCCTGGGCAAGCTGACGGCCGCGATCGCCGAGGCGGGAGGCGCGCTCCAGTCCGTCGACCTCGTTCCGGGCGCAGGCGCCGAGGGCAAGCGGGTTCGCGAGTTCACGATCGACGCCAGAAACCAGGAGCACTGGGAAGTGATCCTTCGCGCGATCGGCTCGACGCGTGGGGCTCGCGTCCTCGACTACGTCGACCGCACGATGGCGATGCACCGCGGCGGCAAGATCGAGCAGCACAACAAGTACCCCCTGAAAACGCGTGACGACCTCTCGATGGCCTACACGCCGGGTGTTGCCCGCGTCTGCCAGGAGATCGCCGCCGACCGCCAGAAAGCCTTTGACTTCACGATCAAGAAGAACACCGTCGCGGTCGTTTCCGACGGCTCGGCCGTGCTTGGCCTCGGCGATATCGGCCCAGAGGCAGCCATGCCGGTGATGGAGGGCAAGGCGATGCTGTTCAAGGAGTTTGCAGACGTGGATGCCTTTCCGATCTGCCTCGACACGAACGACCCGGACAGGATCATCGAAGTCGTGAAGATGATCGCCCCGACTTTCGGCGGCATCAACCTCGAAGACATTTCTGCCCCGCGCTGCTTCTACATCGAGGACACGCTCAAGGACGAGCTCGACATCCCCGTCTTCCACGACGACCAGCACGGGACGGCCGTCGTCACCATGGCAGCCCTCTTCAACGCCCTGAAGATCGTCGGCAAGCCGATCGAAAGCCTGCGCGTCCTGGTCGTGGGCCTCGGTGCCGCCGGCGTCGCCGTGACCAAGATGATGCTGGCCTCCGGTGTCGAGCACGTGATCGGCTGCGATCGCCAGGGTGCCCTATCGACCGAGCGCGCGGACTACCAGAGTGGCGAGATCTCGGACATCAAGCGCTGGTACGCCGAGCGCTCGAACCCGGACAAGCTCGCGGGCGGGCCGAACGAGGTGATCGACGGCTGTGACGTCTTCGTCGGCCTCTCGGGCCCAGGGATCCTCGAGGCCAATTCGCTCGGGCGCATGGCCCAAGACGGCATCGTCTTCGCGATGTCGAACCCGACGCCCGAGGTGATGCCCGAAGAGGCAGATCCGTACGTCCGGATTATGGCTACGGGCCGCTCGGACTACCCCAACCAGATCAACAACGTCCTTTGCTTTCCCGGAGTCTTTCGCGGCGCCCTCGACGCAGGAGCGGCGCGCATCACGGAGCCGATGAAGCTCGCGGCTGCCAAGGGGATCGCTGAGGTCGTGGCCGACGAGGATCTCTCCGAGGACTACATCATCCCGTCGGTGTTTGACCGCGACGTCGCTCCTGCGGTGGCAAAGGCGGTTATCGAGGAGGCGCGGCGCGAGGGAATAGCGCGTGTCTCCGAGGAGACGGGAACGTTCTCAACCCTCGAATAGGGCTAAGAAAGGCGACATGGATTTCATGAGGGGCTTGCCCCGAAAGAAGCATGTGACGGGAGAGAATTCTTGAGAGTCTTGGTGACAGGCGCAACGGGCGCGATCGGATCGGCTGTGTGCGACGCGCTCTTGGCGCGCGGAAACGAGGTCGTGGGGCTGTCACGCGACCCGGACAAGGCGCGGGGCACGAACCCCACGACCACCTGGCACGCGTGGCAGTCCACCACGGAGCGCCCGCCCGCGGCGGCCTTCGCGGGGGTGGACGCCGTGGTGAACCTCGTCGGGGAGGAAATCAACCAGCGCTGGAACGACCAGGTGAAGAAGCGGATCCGAGAGAGCCGCGTTCGCTCGACAAAGAACCTCGTCGACGGCATGCTGGCCGCAGAGCGCCGCCCGAAGACACTCGTCTCCGGTGCGGCGGTCGGAATTTATGGCCTCGAGTGCGGTGACGCCATCCTCGATGAGGACCGCCCGGCGGGCAGCGATTTTCTGGCCCAGGTGGTGGTCGAATGGGAAGCTGAGGCGAAGCAGGCCGAGAAGGGCGACATCCGCGTCGCCACGATCAGGACCGGTCTCGTACTGGATCCGGACTCCGGCCTCTTGAAGCAACTCCTGCCGGTCTTCAAGCTCGGCGGGGGCGGTCCTCTCGCGGGCGGCGATCAGTACATGCCGTGGATTCATATCGACGATGAGGTGTCGATGATTCTGTGGGCACTTGACGACCCGCGCGTCACAGGTGCCGTAAACGCGAGCGCTCCGAACCCGGCCAGGAACCGCGACTTCTCGAAGCAGCTCGGCAAGGTGCTCAAGCGGCCCGCAATCTTCCCGGCGCCGAAGTTCGCCGTAACCGCGCTTCGCGGCGGCGAGGTCGCGGACTTCGTGACCGCGAGCCTCCGCGCCGTGCCGCGCCGCCCGCTCGACGGCGGCTTCGTCTTTCGCCACCCCGACCTCGAGCCGGCGCTCCGGGATCTCCTCGACCGCTAGCGAACCGGGATCAGGCGGCCGTCGCTCGTCACCCGGTACCCCGCCAGCGGCTTTTTGAGGGTCGTCTCGCCCTCATCGGTGATCTCATAGGTGCCGAGAATCGAGTCGCGCTCGGTCCCGTCGAAGTAAGCGGCCACCACGGAGGCTCTTGAAAGGGGGTCGGGAGCGCGGTCGATCGCGGCCAGCGCCGAGGCCATCGCCTCGTATCCGTATGCCGCCCAGGGTCCCGGCTCCCGGCCGAACTCCTCTCCGAAGCGATCGAGCACATCCTGCGCGGCGAGGGGCAGGTCTCCGGGATCCGCGGGCCCCGAGATCAGATCGTTGCCGAGCGCGTCGGCGACATCGTCGTCGGAGGGTAAGACACGAGCGAACGTCCTCTCCCCCGAGCTTTGGACCTCTTCGGGAACGGTGTCGTCGAATGTCTCGGTGACGACCAGGTCCGTGGCTCCCGAGCCGGGCGCAACCTGGAGGATCCCGGCCGAGTTCGTGATCGGGACCGAGGTGCGGCTCGTCGCGGAGTCAAGCTCGCCGATATAGGCAATCGCGGTCGAGTCCTCGGTCGCCGTTCGTGCGTTTTGCCCAGCCGATACAGGGTCTGAGCGGCTCTCGTTGCGGCCGGCCACATCCAGGTACTCGGCTGTGACGGCGATGCCTCCTACCTCGCCTTCGGCGTCCTCGAGCGCAAGCTTGGCCCCGTCAGCCGCATCGCGGCCATCGGCCTGAGCAGGTCCGGAGAGCGGCGCGCTCACATAGATCGTGAGCTTCGGATCACCCTCAAGCCCGGATTCCCCGCACCCGGCCAGCACGAGGCCCACCCACAACAGCGCGAACGTCCCGCGCGGAGGCCTATACGAGGTAACGCGGGACGTTCGCGCGAAGGCGGGAGGCCGCATCGCGGTCATCCGAAGAAAACCTCGGCCTCGCGGTAGAGCTCGGGCGGCACGAGCTTCAGCTCAGCGGTCGCTTCCGCGAGATCCACCAGGACGATGTCGGTCGCGCGAAGAGCAGTCATCTTGCCCCAGGCGCCCTCGTGGGCGGCGTCGATTGCGTGCAGGCCGAATCGGGTCGCCAAGACGCGGTCGAATGCCGAGGGCGTCCCGCCGCGCTGCACGTGGCCGAGCACGGTCGCGCGTGCCTCGTGGCCGGTCCGCTTCGCGATCTCGCCTTCGAGCCAGGTGCCGATGCCGCCAAGGCGGGCGTGTCCGAACGCGTCGAGGACGGACGGATCGGCCGAGGGCAGGCCGCCCTCTGGAAGCGCTCCTTCAGATACGACGATGATCGGCGCGTACTGGCTCTCGAAGCGCCGCTCGATGTACTCGCAGACGCGCTCGATCGAAAAAGGGATCTCGGGAATGAGGATCACGTTTGCGCCCCCTGATAGGCCGGCGTGGAAAGCGATCCATCCCGCGTGGCGGCCCATTACTTCCACGATCAGGGTCCGCTTGTGGCTCTCCGCGGTCGTATGAAGACGGTCGATCGACCCCATCGCGATGTTCACCGCGGTGTCGAAGCCAAAGGTGTAGTCAGTCGCGCCAAGATCGTTGTCGATCGTCTTCGGCACCCCGACGACGTTGATGCCCTCGTCCGCAAGCCGCGTAGCGACGCCGAGTGTGTCCTCACCTCCAATGGCGATCAGTCCGTCGACGCCATCGCGATCGAGCGTCTCGCGCACTCGCTCGATCCCCCCCTCGGTCCGGACGGGGTTCGTCCGCGACGAGCCGAGAATTGTGCCGCCGCGGGGCAGGATGCCCCGTACGTCGGCGATCACGAGCGGGCGCGACTCGCCCTCGAGTGGCCCGCGCCAGCCGTCGCGGTAGCCGGCGAACTCGTGTCCGTACTCGCCGACGCCTTTCCGCACGACCGCCCGGATCACCGCGTTGAGACCGGGGCAGTCGCCGCCACCGGTGAGGACTCCGAGCTTCACCGAGGCGATGCTAGCTCGCTTCGCGGGACGCCCTAAGGGTGCGCTCCGCGAACACGGAGGGCAACGAGGCCCGTCGCTAGCGCTTGAGCGCTTCGACCATCGGCTGAGCCCAGCGGTCCATGACGCCGTTGAACAGCACGAAGAGGTAGACCATCGCGGCGAGGGTCCCGCCCGCGCCGAACGCATAGGCGATCACGGCCAGGATGATCCCGACGACGTTGAAGATCATGAGACGCATCGAGGCGAAAGATTATCCGACGCGCGGGCGACTCATTGTTGCCCTCACAGCAGAGATGAAGGCGCCGACCGCCTCGGCGGCCGCATCTTCATCGGCAGCCTCGGCGACCTCGCGCACGAGGCGCGATCCCACGATGACGCCGTCAGCGACTTCGCCGACCTCGGCTGCTTGCTCGGGAGTGCCAATCCCAAAGCCCACAGCCGCCGGGACCGATGCGTCGGCTTGCACGGCGCGGACGAGCTCACCCAGCTCCGAAGGCATCTGGTCCCGCTCGCCCGTCGTGCGCGTATCTGAGACGACGTAGATGAATCCCGTTGCCTCCCGGCAGATCTCAGCCCGTCGCACGGCGGGCGTGGTCGGGGCGACCAGCGGGATCAGTGCAAGGCCCCCGGCGGATAAGGCGGCCTTCACCTCGTCGGACTCCTCCGGCGGTAGGTCGGGGACGATCGTGCCCGCCATCCCCGCAGCAGCGAGCTGAGCGGCAAAGCGCTCCGCCCCGCGCGCGAGCACCATGTTCGCGTAGACCATGGGGATCACCGGCACGCTGCTTGCGACCGCCTCACCGACCGCGAGGACCGAGTCGAGTGTCGCGCCGGCCGCCAGCGCCTTGGTCGCGGCATCGTGGATCACGGGGCCGTCGGCCAGGGGGTCGGAGAACGGCACGCCGAGCTCGATCAGGTCGGCGCCTGCCTCGGCATAGGCCTCGATTACTCGGCGCGAGGCCGAGGCGCTCGGAAAGCCGCCCATGAGATATGGCATCAGGGCGGCGCGCCCATCGTCGTGTGCAGCCCCAAAGGCGGCCGCGATTCGCTCGGCGCCAGTCACCGGCCGTCGAGTTGGCGCAGGCGCTCCGTGGCCTCGGCGAGGTCCTTGTCGCCGCGCCCGCTCAGCGTCAAGAGGTCGTAGCCCGATTCCGGCGGCTCCTCATCCGCCAGGAGCCACGCGATTGCGTGGCTCGACTCGAGAGCTGGAATCAGCCCTTCGAGGCGCGTCATCTCACGGAAGGCGAGGACGGCGTCCGTGTCGGTAACCGAGACGTAGCGAGCCCGCCCGGTGTCCCGAAGGTGCGCGTGCTGCGGTCCCACGCCCGGATAGTCGAGCCCGGCGGAGATCGAATGCGCCTCCAGGATCTGCCCCTCTTCGTCCGCGAGAACGGCCGAGAGAGCTCCGTGTAGGACGCCCGTCGTGCCGGCCGAAAGCGAGGCGCCGTGCTTGCCGGACTCGATGCCCTCACCCCCGGCTTCGACGCCGATCAACTCGACGCCCGGATCCTCGAGAAACGCCGTGAAGGTCCCGATCGCGTTCGAGCCGCCGCCGACGCACGCGATCACGCGCGACGGGAGCGAATCCTCGACGCGAAGAACCTGCTCGCGGGCCTCGTCGCCGATAACCCGCTGAAGGTCGCGGACCAGCGCGGGGTAGGGAGCAGGGCCGGCCGCAGTGCCCAAGATGTAGTGGGTGGTCCGCACGTTCGTCACCCAGTCGCGGATCGCGGCGCTCACGGCTTCCTTGAGCGTCTTGAGGCCGGCCTCGACCGGCTCGACCGTGGCGCCCAGGAGCTTCATCCGCTCGACGTTCGGAGCCTGGCGGCGCATGTCCTCGGTGCCCATGTAAATGACGCATTCCAAGTCGAGGAGCGCGCAAGCTGTGGCGGTCGCGACGCCGTGCTGGCCCGCACCCGTCTCGGCAATCACTCGCTGCTTGCCCATCCGCTTGGCAAGGAGCGCCTGCCCCGCAGCGTTGTTCATCTTGTGAGAGCCCGTATGAGTCAGGTCCTCGCGCTTGAGATAAACCCGGCGGCCCACTCGCTCAGAGAGGCGGTCGGCGCGGTAAAGCGGCGTCGGCCTGCCGACGAAGTCCTTGAGGAGGCGCCTCAGCTCCGCCGCGAACGCCTCGTCGTCACGAGCCTCGACCCAGGCGGTGGCGAGCTCGTCGAGAGCTTCCATCAATACCTCGGGGACGAAGCGCCCTCCGTAGTCGCCGAAGCGGCTCTCGAGCCCTGCCGATCCACCGGCGGCGCCTGCCGGCCCGCTCATCGCGTGACCTCCGCGTCGATGCTCGCGCTCGGCTTCTCGGCAAGCTCGTCCTTCGCGGCTTGGACGACCTCGGCTTCGAGTCGGGCGGCCGCCTCAGCGCGACGTTCCTGGGCCTCGGCTTCGCGCCGAGCTATGTCCTTCTCCATCGACTCGACAAAGTGCTCCGGCTCGTGGAGCGGGTCGACGCCCGATGGGCCGCCCGCCTCCTCGGCCGCGGCCGCGAAGACGCTCATCAGCTCGTGGTCCTTGATTCCCGGCGCGGACTCCACCCCGCTCGCGACGTCGACCACCCTCGCTCGTGTGAGAGCGATCGCCTCTGCGACATTTTCAGCGGTGAGGCCTCCCGCGATGATCAAGGGGACTCGCGAGCGACGCGAGCGAACCAGCTCCCAGTCGGCCGTCTGCCCGGTGCCGCCCGGCATCCCTTCACGGTGCGCGTCGAGTAGGTGATAGTTCACGCGATAGGAGCGAGCGAGATCGAGATCGGCAGCGGTCCGAACCCGGACCGCCTTGATCACGGGGCAGCCGGTTCGCCTCGCGACTTCGTGGCAGAACGACAGACCCTCGTCGCCGTGAAGCTGGATGATCGAGAGGTGCTCGTTCTCAGCCGCACGGGCGATGACGTCGAGTGACTGGTTGACGAAGACGCCCACCAGTTGGATGTTTCGCCTGAGCCCGGCGCCGATCTCGGCCGCCACCGCGTGGTCGCAGCGGCGCGGGCTGCCCTCCCAGTGGTTGAGCCCGATCGCCCAAGCGCCGAGCCGAACCGCGTGCTCGGCGTCGTCGTAGCGCGTTATGCCGCAGAACTTGACCTTCATCGTCGGTCAAGCATGGCAAGTAGCGCCCAGGCCGGACCCAATCTCAACAGCCGAGCGCGTAAATCCGCCTGCTTTGCATGGAGCGTGTCGCATAAACCCCTCGCGAAATAGTTGCGGCGAGAGGACACAGGCCCGCCTGAGACGCGCGGGCGTCGCGCTCCATCACCAGTCGTGCCCCATGCCAATCCGAACTCAGGCTCGATTTCTAAAGAGACCGGAGATCGGCGCACATCGCTTCGCCGAGGTTTGTGCGACAGCCTCCATGGGAAAGCGTATACCTCGGCTATCGCGATGCTGCGCTGGTGCTCGACGGAGGTGAGCGCCGCAAGCACTGCTGCGCAACACACCGGGCTAAGGGTGCCCGATCCCTAGGCTGACCGGATGAGCGGACGAGCGCGGGCCTATCTGGGCATGTCAATCGATGGACGCATCGCCGGTCCAGAGCACAGCCTCGGCTGGTTGCACGAGGAGCGGCCTCGTGAAGTCGAGTCCTCGCCTCCTGAGAGCCCTGGCGCGTGGGTGAGCTATGACGATTTCATGGCTGACATCGGTGTACTTCTGATGGGCCGCAGAACCTTCGACGTCGTATCGGAGTTCGATAGGTGGCCTTACGGTGACCTGCCGGTCGTTGTCGCTTCCAGTCGCGCGTTGCCTGGAAATCCCGCTGCAACGGTGTCTGCCGCGCGCGGCTCCACGTCCGAAATCCTCACTGCCGCTCGTGCCCGAACCGAAGGTGGAGACGTCTATGTAGACGGTGGGCAGCTCGTCTCCTCGTTCTTGGACGACGGTCTGCTTGACGAGTTGACGACCACTGTCCTACCTACCGTGCGTGGTCCGGGCGTAGGTCTTTTCGAGTCTCTCGCCGGACCTCACAATCTCGATCTGGTTGACCTTGCTGTCGGTGAGGGCGGCGCCGTGCAATTGCGGTGGATACCGCAAGGAATTTAGATTCGAGCCGATCTCCTCGAGTTCGTCCAGCTGCAGATTCGTCCAGCTGCTGTCGGCCTAGAACTCGCGCGGAGTGTCTGCTGTCCGCCACGCTCGGCGGTCGAACTACCGCTTTGGACTGCCATGAAGAAAGTGCCTCCCCGGTGACACGATCTTCGTGTTCACCAAGAGCCGAGCACCAAGGAGGCCGCTCACACGTTGCGAGCTGGACTGGATCTAAGCCGAAAGAAGGACAAGGAAAAGGGGGCACTCATTTTTATCGAGGGTCGAGAAACGGGACAGATAGGGCCGAAATCCGACTCTCGGCGCATTCGCGCCCGTGGGTGGTTCCACGTAAGCGCCAAACGCGGGGCGGTAACTACAGGATCTCGTGCTCGCGCGTGAGCATGTCGTCGCCGCAGAGGTCGCGGACGGCCTGCTCGGGGTCTTCGGCTCGCATCAGTGCCTCGCCGATCAGGACGGCATCTACGCCGATCCGCTCGAGCTCGTCGATTTCGTCGCGGCTCGAGTAGCCGGACTCGGCGACGACGGTCTTGCCGGCAGGAACGTCGGTGATGAGCTCCTCGGTCGTCGTGACGTCGACCCTGAAGTCGCGCAGGTTGCGGTTGTTGATCCCGATCACATCGACGTCGAGGTCAAGCGCGATTTCGAGGTCATTCTCGTCATGAACCTCGACAAGCGTGTCCAGATCAAGCGACTGCGCTTCGTCGTAGAGCTCAGCGAGCCGGTTCGACTCGAGCGCGACCACGATGAGAAGCACCGCATCGGCGCCGTAGACGGCGGCCTCGAGCAGTTGATAGGGATCGACGACGAAGTCCTTGCGAAGGATCGGCAGGCCGGAGCCCGCTCGGGCCGATGCGAGATCCTCCAGCGAGCCGCCGAACTCCCCCTCTTCGGTGAGAACCGACAGCGCCGCAGCGCCACCGCGCTCGTAGGCACCGACGACATCAGCGACCTCAGCGCCCGGGCGGATTTCGCCCGCGCTGGGCGAGCGACGTTTGAACTCGCAGATGAGCGAAAGCCCGGGGCGAACGAGAGCCTCCTTGAACGGGCGATCCTCGGCCCGCGCCTCCAGGCGCGACCGCAACTCCTCCAGGGGTACCGCCCGGCTGCGCTCGCGCACGGTTTGCCTGGCGGCGTCGACCAGCTCGTCGAGCCTGCTCATTCGCTCGTGGAGGCTACTCGGAGTCGTTCGTCTTTGACCGAAGGCTGTCGAGAACGCCCATCGCGGCGCCTCGCTCAATCGCGTCCCGCGCACGGTCGATTCCTTCGCCGAGGTCTGACGCAGCCCCGCCTGCCAGGATCGCGGCGCCGGCGTTGAGGAGAACGACGTCTCGGGCCGGGCCTTTAACGCTTCCATCAAGAACAGCCTCGACGACCGTGGCATTCTCGGCCGGCGAGCCGCCCGCGATGTCCCCCAAGGGCGCCTCGTTCATCCCCATGTCGGCCGGCACCACGAACCATTCGTGCGTGGAGCCTTCGCGGACCTCGACGATCCGAGTTCGGCCCGCGATCGAGATCTCGTCGAGCCCGTCATCGGCGGATACGACCAGCGCCCGCTCGCAACCGAGTGCAACGAGCGCCTCGGCGATCGTCTCCTGGTAGCGGCGATCGGAGACGCCAAGGAGCTGACGCGTGGCGCCCGCCGGGTTCGTCAGCGGACCGAGAAAGTTGAAGATCGTCCGCACGCCGAGTTCCTTGCGGACCGGTACAACGTGCTTCATCGCCGCGTGGTGGCGCGGCGCGAACATGAAGCCGAAGCCGGCGTCGGTGATCGAGCGTACGACCTCATCAGGCCCGAGGTCGATCGGTACGCCGAGCGCCTCGAGAAGGTCCGCCGAGCCCGACCGGCTCGTGTTCGAGCGGTTGCCGTGCTTGGCCACCGGGCACCCTGCCCCTGCGGCTACGAGTGCGGCGGCCGTCGAGATATTGAAGGTCGACGGCCCTCCCCCGGTCCCGGCCGTGTCCACCAGGCCGTCCCTTTCGGACTCGACCGACGCGGCGAGGCGACGCATCGTTCGCGCCAGGCCTGTCAGTTCTGCGACCGTCTCGCCCTTCGACCGCAGGGCCACGAGGAACGCGGCGGTCTGGACGTCGGACGCCCGCCCCTCCATGATCTCATCGAGGACGGCCGAGGCGTGGTCGGCGGACAGGTGCGTGCCGGAGGCGACCGAGTCGATTGCGCGGGTGATGACATCGTTGGGCATCAGGCAAGCCCCTCGCTCAGCGGTTGCGAATTCAAGTCACTGAGACGCTTTTTCGCAACCGGAGTCACGCTGGGGGCTCCGTGGCGAGGAAGTTCTCGAGCAAACGCTTGCCCTCCGGCGTCAGGATCGATTCTGGATGGAACTGGACACCCTCTGCCGGCAGCTCGCGGTGGCGCACGGCCATCACTACATCCTCGAAGGTTGCGCTGACCTCGAACTCGTCCGGGAGGTCGGGATGGGCGATGAGCGAGTGATAGCGACCAGCGGCCATCGGGCTCTCGACGTTGCGAAAGATCGTGCGCCCGTCATGCTCCACCTGGGCGTCCTTGCCATGCATCGGCTCGCCCTGCACCACGCTCCCCCCGAACGCCTCGACCATCGCCTGATGGCCGAGGCAGACGCCGAGAGTGGGGATCCCAGCCTCGGGGAACGCGCGGGATGCCTCGACTGAGATACCCGCCTGGTCGGGGGTGCACGGCCCAGGCGAGATCACCAGCCGGTCAGGCTCTTGGCCGAGCAGCTCGGCGACCGAAGCCTTGTCGTTCCGGATCACCTCGAGCTCGGCCCCCAGCTCGCCCAGATACTGGACGAGGTTGTAGGTGAACGAGTCGTAGTTGTCGATGACGAGGACTTTCGTCTGATTAGCGGCTTGAGTTGCGAAAGCGGCGTGTGTCGGTGTGCGTCTCATGGCCACTCCGGCTGACTCACCGCAAGCTCCACGGCCCGGAAGACGGCTTTCGCCTTGTTCACGGACTCGCGATACTCGAACTCCGGCTTCGCATCCACGACGGTGCCTCCGCCGGCCTGCACGTGCGCGACGCCGTCTTTTACGACGACGGTGCGGATGTGGATCGCGGTGTCGAGGTCGCCGTCGAAGCCGAGATAGCCGATCGCGCCCCCATAGGAGCAGCGCTTGTGAGGCTCGAGCTCGTCGATGATCTCCATCGCGCGGACCTTGGGAGCACCGGAGAGCGTTCCCGCGGGAAGGCAGGCTCGAAGCGCGTCCATCGCCCCGACTTCGGCGCGGAGCCTGCCGGCGACGCGGCTCACGATGTGAAGGACGTGGGAGTAGGTCTCGACCACCATGAGCTCTTCCACCTCGACCGAGCCGTACTCGCACACACGGCCCAGGTCGTTTCGCCCGAGGTCGACCAGCATCACGTGCTCGGCCCGCTCCTTGGGGTCGGCGAGAAGATCCTCCGCGTTTCGGCGGTCCTCCTCCTCATCGGATCCGCGGGGATAGGTTCCCGCGATCGGCCGCGTTTCGACCCGGCGGCCCGAAACCTTGATGAGGGGCTCTGGCGAGGCGCCCGCGATCTGAAAGTCGCCGAAGTCGAGGAAGTACATGTAGGGCGAGGGATTGACCGTGCGAAGGCCACGGTAGATCGAGAATGCCTCGACCGGTACGGGGGTTGAAAAGCGCTGCGAGGGCACGACCTGAAACGCGTCGCCTGCGCGCACATACTCGACGATCCGCGACACGTTCGCCTCGAACTCATCCTGCGTGAGGTTCGATTCGAAATGCACCCGGGAGTCGCCGCCTGAGCTTGCCTCCATCCGAGGCACCGGCTCGTTCAGGGCTGAGCGCACCCGTCCGATCAGCTCGAGGGGATCCGTGTCGTCGAATGGGAAGACGACGATGCTCAGCTCGTGTTGTTGATGGTCGAACGCAAGGACGAGCGTTGGGACCATCAGCGCCAGGTCCGGCAGGCCGAGCGGGTCCGGGTTTGGCGCGCCCAGCGGCTCGACGGTGCGAACGAGGTCATAGCCGAAGATGCCGACGGCGCCACCGTTGAAGGGGTGCGACTCGTCGAACGCCTTGACGGGAGTTTCGCCGATCAAGGTCTCGGCGAGCTCGTAAGGGTCGCCTTCGTCGCCGAGCGACCAGCGAAGCATGCGATGCGGCTTAAAGCCGAGGTATGAGTAACGCCCAAGGCGTCCCTGTTCGGCCGACTCGAGGAGGAAGGCCGGGCCCTCGAAGGCGGTGCGCAGCTTGAGGAACGCGGAAACGGGCGTCTCACAGTCGTCGATGAGGCGCTCGACGACGGGCTCGAGCCCCGCCGGTTCAGCGTGCGCGGGCACGAAGCACCTCGAAGACTCGAGCCAGCGGCACCTCGCGCGAGCGAAGGAGGACCGAGAGGTGGTAGAGGACGTCGGCCGCCTCGGAGGCGACGCGCTCGTCCGACTCCTCGCGCGCGGCGCGAGTGACTTCCTCTGCCTCCTCGCGGACCTTCTCTCGGATCAGCGACGGATCGCCGAGGAGCTCGACCGTATATGAGCCCTCGGGACGCTCCCCCTGGCGCTGGGCGAGGGTGCGCTCGAGCGCTCCCAGAGTCTCGTGAAGCCCGGGCTCCGGCGTCTCGCCCGTCTCGGCATCGCGGTAAAAGCACGAGCGCTCGCCGGTGTGGCAGGCGGGGCCGGCAGGGATCGCAAGAGCTACGAGGGCATCTTCGTCGCAGTCGAGGCGAAGCTCACGGAGCGCAAGCGTGTTGCCCGAGCTCTCGCCTTTACGCCAGATTTCATCGCGAGAGCGACTCCAAAAGTGCACCTCGCGCGTCTCGATCGTGAGACGGAGCGCCTCGGCGTTCATATAGGCGAGCGTGAGGACCTCGCCCGTTCGCCAATCCTGCACGACGCACGGCACGAAACCCCGATCGTCGAAGCGAATCGCCTGCTCTTGAGCGGAATCGGGCACCCGTCGCATCTTACGAGCGGTCTTTCGATGAGAAACGCCCCCTACTGGGTCGGCGCGTTCTCACTCGCTTGCTCGACATCCTCCACAGCGGCCTTCCTCTCGTCGTCCTTGCCGAGGTTCGCCGCGCCCGCCACAACCCCGGCGATCACGGCAAGGGCGAGGATGGCGAAGACGGTCGCCGCGATTGTCGAGGCGAGGCTCAACCGTTCGCCCTCTGGCTTGATGTAGGCGTCTATGAGCGCCGCGATCGCCGCGGCGCAACCCAGGATGCACCACAGGGCCAGGACCGCGGTCGCCGCGGCCTGGGAGCCGAGCAGCTTCTCCAGATGGGAGCCCGCGAGCGAGGCCACGATGAGCGAGAGAACGGCGCCGACGCAAAGCACAATCGCGGTCGAGGGGCGGGTGCGGATCTCAGGTGTCATGACCTATCTACCGACACACGCTTCTTTCGCGCCTAAAGACGCTCATTCGATACCTAGTCTGTCAAGCAACTCTTCGTCGCGCCGCCAGCGCTCACGCACGCGCACTTGGAGGTCCAGGAAGACCCGTCCGCCGAGCTCGCGTTCGAGCTCGCGCCGGGCCGCAGTGCCGACGTCGCGAACCATGCGCCCGCCCTTACCGATCAGGATCGCCTTCTGAGACTCGCTCTCAGCCCATACCTGGGCGTGGATTTCGAAGAAGCCGTCGTCGCGAAGCTCAAGTGACTCGACGAAGACCTCGACCGCGTGTGGCACCTCTTCGCGCGTGCGCTTGAGGATCTGCTCGCGGATCAGCTCGGCCAGGTGGACCTCCGAGGCTGAGTCGGTGTGATCCTCGGGCGGGTAGAGGTACGGGCCTTCGGGAAGGCCTTCCACGAGCTCCGCGAGCAGGGATTCGAGGCCCGCGCCGGTCCGCGCGCTGATGGGATAGATCTCATCGACGATCTCGAGCTCGGCGACCTCTGAAAGGACCCTCGCCGTCTTCGGCGTGTCGAGACGATCGCACTTGTTCACGGCGCAGATGACCCGCGTTCCCGCTCCACGCTCCAGCAGCGTCTCGGCGATAAAGCGATCGCCCGGGCCGAGGCCCTGCTCACCGTTGACGACGAAGAGGACCGAGTCTGCATCGGCCAGCTCGCGCTCGACGCGGTGTTGCATGCGCCGGGTGAGCGAGTCGCGCGGGCGCTGGACACCCGGCAAATCGACGAGGATCATCTGCCAGCCCGCGTCGAGGTCGGTCGCGATCCCGCGGACGGCACGGCGGGTCGTCTGCGGCCGGTCGGAGATGATCGCAACCTTGGCGCCGACGATGGCGTTGACGATCGTCGACTTGCCCACGTTGGGTCGCCCGGCGAGTCCCACGAACCCCGACCGGGTCATCGGTCTAGCTCCGCCATGACGCGGCCCTGGAGCGACAGCATCTCGCCCGAGTCGGTCTCGTGGTCGAGGCCGCAGAGGTGGAGGACACCGTGGACGGTGGCCTTGGTCACGTCGTCTGAATGCTCCGGGCAGATCACTACGTCGCCGAGCTCACGCGGGCCCGCCACATCTCCGACGCCGTCGATCGGAAACGAGAGGACGTCGGTCGGCTCGTCGCGGTCGCGGTGCTCGCGGTTCAGATCCCGGATCCGAAGCTCATCCACCAGTTCCACCGACAAGTGCCCGTCGGCGACCCCTGCGGCCTCGAGCGCCGCCGATGCAGCGTCGCAAAGGTCGGCCGGCACGTCGGAGAGATCGATCAACCGCCCTTGCGTCCATGCGCGTCGTAAGCGGCAACGATCCGCTGCACAAGCTGATGGCGCACGACGTCCTCCCCGCCGAATCGGATGAACGAGATGTCTGAGACCTCGTCGAGGATCTCTGACACCACCACCAGCCCCGACCGCTGGTCACGCGGCAGGTCGACTTGGGTGATGTCACCCGTAACGACCATCTTGGAACCGAAGCCGAGCCGGGTGAGAAACATCTTCATCTGTTCCGGGCTCGTGTTCTGCGCCTCGTCGAGAATGACGAAAGCATCGTGGAGTGATCGGCCGCGCATGAAGGCCAGGGGCGCGACCTCGATGATGTCGCTCTCAAAATAAGCCGCCACCCGCTCCGGGTCGAGCATCCCGTATAGGGCGTCGAAGAGCGGCCGGAGGTAGGGGTCGACCTTCGCCTGGAGGTCGCCCGGGAGAAAGCCGAGCCTTTCCCCTGCCTCGACGGCCGGCCGGGTCAGGATAATGCGGCTGACGGCTCGACTTTCCAGCGCGGCGACTGCCGCGGCCACGGCCAGGAAGGTCTTTCCCGTGCCGGCAGGGCCAATGCCGAATGTGATCGTGTGGCGGCGGATCGAGTCGACGTAGCGTTTTTGATTCACGGTCTTCGGTGCGATCCGGGTGTTGCGATGGGCCCAGACGACGTCCTCGAGCACGTTCGCCGACGGCTCGCCGGCGTCGAGCGCGCCGGTCACCGAGTCGATGGTCTGCGGGGCGAGCTCGTGACCGCGCTCAATCAGGCCCACCAGCTCGTCGACGACTGTCGCAGCTTGACCAACGTTGCCTTCAGAGCCGTCGAGCGTGAGCACGTTTCCGCGCAGGAAGACGTTGCAGCCGATCCGCTCCTCGAGCTCGCGAAGGACCGAGTCCTCGGAGCCCGCGAGCTCGGCCGCGACATCGTTTTCCAGGGTGAGCCGGCGGCGGGCCATCTAACTACCCGTCAAGCGCTCGCGCACCAGTGCACTCACTCGTTTACCGTCTGCGCGTCCACCGGCCTTGCCCATCGCTGCGCCCATGACTTTGCCCGTGTCCTCTGACCCGGAGGCACCAGTCGAAGTAATCGCCTCGTCGACGATCGACCCAAGCTCTTCGTCTGATAGCTCGGCGGGGAGGTAACCGGTGATCAGCTCGGCTTCAGACTCCTCCGCCTCCGTCCGCTCGGCGTCACCGCCCGAGCGATACGCATCGGCCGCCTCGACGCGGCGCTTTCGCTCCCGGCGGAGCACGGCGACCTCGTCCGATCCGCCCGCTTTGAGGTCTTTTTGGAGCGCATCGGCGATCAGGCGCAAGGCACCCACGCGAGACTTGTCGCCGGCTTTCATCGCCGCCTTTACGTCGGCCTGAATCTGTTCGAGGGTCGAATCTGCCATCAGCTCAGAGGGTATCCCTCTGCATCAAACCTCCACCAGCTCCACCTCGCCGAGCGGCAGCTGAAGGAATCGCGTGCCGAGCTCGCGAAAGCGCTCCGGCTCAGCCGTGCAGACAAAGCTGTAGCTCCCCTCGGCACGATCGGGCGCCGCGAGGTCGCGCCCCTCGAGGATGCGCTCGACGGTCGCGGCGACGGCGTGGCCGGCGGTGACGAGGCGCACGTCGCGCCCGAGGATGCGCTGGAGAAGCGGACGCACGAGCGGATAGTGCGTGCAGCCGAGGATTACAGTGTCGACGTCGGCTCGGTGGAGCGGCGCGCAGTAGTTGCGGACGGTGGCGACGACCTCCTCGGAGAACGGAAACCCACGCTGGATGATCGCTGCCAGATCGGGGGCCGCGACCTGAGTCACAGTCAGCTCGCGATGCTGCGCAGCGAGTGAGCGGAGGTAGGCACCGCCTTCGACCGTTGCAAGCGTCGCGAGCACTCCGACCCGGCCGGAGTCTGTGATCGCAGCGGCGATCTCAGATTCCGGCTCGATCACGGCAACAACGTGGACGCCCCGCTCGCCCGCGATCCGCCGTGCGCTCTCGAGGCCGGCGCCGGCGGCCGAGTTGCAAGCAATGACGATCAGCTTCGCGCCGCGGTCCAGGAGAAATCGCGTGTTTCGCGCGACGCATTCGTCCAGGTCGGCACCGCTCCGCGCGCCGTAGGGAAATCGCGCGTCGTCGCCGAGATAGAGGTAGTCCTCCTCTGGCAGCGAGACCAATAGCTCGTGAAGGACCGTGAGCCCGCCGACGCCGGAGTCGAAGACCCCGATCGGCGCGCCGGGTGGGGGTCCACTCGTCATTCTCAGCCCAGGCCTGGGGTTAGAGGAACGGTTTCGCGGTCATCACGTAGACGGTAAGGATCACAAACACGCCAAGCGCGGCGCCGACCTTGCCGACCTTGCCGCCGATCGCCTCCGCCTCCTCCTGCTGACCCTTGTCGAGCAGTTCGATGACGCGCCGCGTGTTCGGGATGAAGAAGCCGTGCGTGACGCCGAGAACGACGAGGAATGCGACGAAGCCCCAAGAGACGAAGAAGTCCGAGAACTCCCATCGGTCGGCGGTCATGAAGATGCCGGTAACGAGAAGCACGAGGGCCCCGGTGGTGACGGCAATCCGGTCCCAGGTCAGCATCGCGCGTGCCGCGGCAGCCATCGCCGTCGGCCCGGCCTTTGCCGCGAAGGCGAAGAAGACGCCGTATGCGTAGGTAGGCCCGAAGGCGATGAAGAACGCCAGGATGTGAAGCCAGAGGACGACGTCGAAAAACTGCACAGCAAGTGGCATGTGCGCACGATACCCCGAGTCGAAGTCGACTCCTGCCTTGGGCGCCCGGTCAGCGCGAGAGAAGAAACGCAGACCAGTCGCCCGAGTCGAGGCGCTCAGCAACCTTGAGGCCATGCGGCTCGAACGCGCGCGCGACATTTTCGGCCTCGCCGTTGAGGAGGCCTGAGATGATCAGCGTTCGCGGCGGATCCGCCATGAGGGAGGCGACGTCGCGAAGGACCGGCGCGACGAGGTTTGCGACGGTCGTAGGCGCATACGGAGCGGCGCTCTCACGCAGATTCACCCGCTCGACGTCGAGCTCAACGCCGTTGGCCGCAGCGTTCTCTACCGCTGCGATCAGCGCGGCCTCTTCATGGTCGACCCCGAGGACCGGCGACCAGCCCAACTTCGCCGCGACGATCGCCAGCACGGCAGAGCCGGTGCCGAGGTCGGCGATCGGTCCAGTGGCCCGCCCCCGGTCCGCCAGCCAGACCAGCATGTCGACACACATTCGCGTGGTCGGGTGAGCGCCGGTGCCGAAGGCCTGTCCGGGATCGATCACGACGTCGAGGGCATCGGGCTTCGGAGACTCGTGCCACCCAGGCCGAATCACGACCCGGCCGTCGGCCAGGACGGTCGGCTCATGGAAGTCGCGCCAACGATCGGCCCAGTCGTCCGGGATGCGCTCGGATGTGATCTCGACCAGCTCATCGCCTGCTGCGGCCTCAACGGCGCCCAGGTTCGGCAGCTCGCCTTCGGCGCCGTAGATCGCGTACTCGACCCAGCCGGGTCCGGCCTCCTCTTCTACTCCGCCCGGCGCGAGCTGAACGAGCTCGGCGAGCACGATCTCCGCCAGCTCGGGCCGGCACTTGACTGCCAGGCGGATCACCCGAGCGGGTTCGGCTCGTCGATGAGAGCGTCGAGCTCCTCGGCCGCGTGGCGCTGCTTTCGGTTGAGCTTTCGCGGGATGACGACATCGAGGATGATGTAGTGGTCACCTCGGCGGCGCCCGCGAAGCGTGGGAAGGCCAAGGCCGGAGAGGACCACCCGCTGGCCAGGCTGAGCGCCCTTCGGCACGTCGACATCACGCATGCCGTCAAGGGTCCAGATCGCGATTTTGCCCCCGAGCATTGCCCGCGTGACGCTGACCTGAGCGCCCGTGACGAGATGCTCGCCGTGGCGCTCGACCCGGTCGTCGGGTTCTACGTGGACTTCGACGTAGAGGTCTCCGGCTTCGGCGCCCGCTTCGCCCTCGTGCCCTTTGCCCGCGACGCGGATTCGCTGGCCGTCCTCGATCCCGGCCGGCACGTCGATCTCGTAGGTGCGCTTCGTGCGAAGGCGCCCGAGCCCGTCGCAGGAATGACACGGCTCGTCGGGGATCTTCCCTGCACCGTTGCACGTCGGGCAGGCGGACTGGCGCATCATCTGGCCGAAGGGGGTCCGCGTCACCTGCTGGACGGCACCCTGGCCGCCGCATGTCTCGCACATACGGATGGGCGTGCCGAGCTCGGCGCCGTTGCCGCGGCAGTGCTCGCAGCGGGTGACCGCGTCAAAAGCCACCTCGCGCTTCGCGCCCGTTACCACCTCGGCGAGGTCGATCGAGACTGATGCGCCGATGTCGCCTCCGGGGGCCGGGCCTCCGCGTCCGCCGCCGAAGCCGAAGATGTCGCCGAAGGGCGAGTTTCCCTGGCCGAAGAGGGCCGACAGGATGTCGTCTAGCCCCGCCCCGCCCGCGGCCTGGGATGAGAACCCGTTCGCGCGAAGGCCGTCGTGGCCGTAAGTGTCGTAGGTCTTTCGCCGCTCGGGGTCCGAGAGGATCTCGTAGGCCTCCGCGGCCTCCTTGAACTTGTCCTCGGCCTCGGGGTCGTCGCGATTGACGTCGGGATGAAGCTCGCGCGCGAGCTTTCGGAACGCCTTCTTGAGATCGGCTTCCTCGACGGAGCGATCGACCTCGAGGATGTCGTACGGATCGCGGGGCATGAACTGAGTCTAGGAACGAGTGCGTAGTACGCCGGCCGAGCTATCTGGGCTCGTAGACCGATTCGAAGTAGCGCGAGAGCTCGGATGCCGCCTCGCGTACCGACGCGATGGCTGTCGCGTAGTCCATCCGGGTCGGGCCCAGAACGCCGACTGTGCCTAGATTTCTATAGCCGAGGCCGTAGTTGGCGCCGACGACGCTCACGGAGCGGAGCTCGGGCGCCGGATTCTCCTCGCCGATCCAGACGAAGACCGAGCGCTCGTCAAGAGCGGACTGGAGGACACGCAGGAGATTGGCGCGGCCCTCCAGGACTCCCATGAGCGACTCGATCTCGGGGAGGTCAGGCGCGCGCTCATCCGAGAGGAGACGCGAAGCGCCATCGACGTAGAGGTCCTCGCCCGCGCGGCGCTCGAGATCAGTGAAGGCAGCCGCGATCTCGGCGAGGAAGCCGGCCTCGGCGACGGAAAGGCTCGGTTCGCCAAGGCGGTCGGCGGTCATGCGCGCGCCGAGCGCGAGCCCCGGCAGGCGCTCGTTGAGGTATGAGGAGGCCCACTGGAGGAGGCCGGGATCAAGGCGGTGACCGAAGTTGAAGACTCGCTTGGCGACAGCGCCGTTCGACGCGATCACGACGACCATCGCGACCGAGGCCTGAAGCTGGAGCACCTCGACGCGATGGATCCGCGCGGCGCTCGGGGGCGGCGCGGTGGCGACAGCGAGAAGGTCGGTCATTTGCGAGAGCGCGTGGGTCGTCTCGCGCATCGCATCCTCGACCTCGCGGCGCATGCGGGTGAGCTCGATCTCCTCTGGTGCTTCCCCGGTGCGCGCGGGTGTCGCGGCGAGAAGCGCGTCGGCATAGAACCGATACCCGCGATCGGTTGGGATCCGCCCTGCGGAGGTATGCGGGTGGGTCAGGTATCCATCGGCCTCTAGCGCAGCGAGCTCGTTTCGGACTGTCGAAGCGCCCCAGGCGATGTCGTCGCGCTCGGAGATCGCCTTGGACGGAATCGGCTTGCCTGAGCGCAAATACTCCTCGGCAACCAGCTCGAGGATCCGCTGTCGACGCTCGCTCAGCATCCACCGAGTCTAGGCGCGCCCGCCGAGTCGCCACCCATTGAACGGTTGTCC
>JALZIJ010000141.1 GCA_030860375.1 Actinomycetota bacterium
GCAGCCACTCCCGCAAGCTCGGCGGCATCAACAACACCTGCTCGCGATCACATTCGATGAAGTTCTGGGCCATGCCCGAATCGTCGCCACCGACCCGGACGAATCCAGGGGTTTTCGCAACAGCCACGGCGCGGAGCAGAAGCGCTGCCGCTGAGCGCGCTCGTATCGGGTTGTGGTCGCGCGCAGCGATAGCCCAGCGCGCTCGACGTGCCGAGTGGTACCCAGCGCGACGCCGACAGCTTGCTCCGCTCGGCGCCGCGGGGCTTGCTACGGAGCGGTCGGCGCCACACCACCACGCGTCGACCCCCTCGGGGAGGATTACTCTCAGCCACCCGAACCATGGCCATCGACCCGCTCGACAACGTTGCCGATCAGCATCGCGACCGCGCGCGTGGCGTCCTGAGCACGCTCCAGTCGCACTTCGAGGCGATGCCCCGCGGCGGCTCCTTCCTCGAACGTGAGGATTTCCAGCGCGGCTTCGAGGCTTTCCGAGAGGAGACAAGGGCAGGCGCCGACCTGAGCGCAGAAGCCGTTCTCAGAGCAATCCGCGTTGATCCCCGCGCTTGGGTCGTACTGCGGGCCGTCGCCGGTCTCTCCCCCGGGGAGGCGGCCTACCTCGCCATCCGGGAAGGCGACGATGAAGGCGAGGAAATCAAGATCACGCAGGCTATCGCCCGCGAGGTCGACATCCGCTGTCGCCGCGGCGAAGAGGTCCTACTCGAGGAATCCGACAGCGTCGGCCTGGTCACTCGTCGGCGCCATGACGCACTGGAAGCGATGGCAACCTACCTCCCGGCGGTCATCAGCCGACGGCGCCCACAGGTGCAGGATGACGAGGTCCACCGCCTCGACAAGTTCGACACGGCTGGCGGCCAGGAGACGATCCAGGACGCCTTCCAGCAAGAGCTCTATCCCGAGCTCCTCTACGAGCGCATTCTCGGTCGCCCCTATGCCTCGCACCGCGACTCGATCTCCGAGAGCGTTGGTGACCTCGTCGAGATGCGGATCGAGAAGCTGCTCGATGATCACCGGATCAACTTCCGGAAGTCCCGCCGACGCGAAGCGATCCCCGGCTTCCCGCAGGCACCGGACTTCCTCATCGCCGACAGAGGCAGGGCGCTTGGCGCCGCCGAGCCTGAGGTCGATGTCGCAATCGAAGCCAAGCTGACCGAGGACGACGGCACGGCCCGCGACAAGGTCGCGCGGATCAAGGCGCTACGCCACAACGAGGATCGCCGCGCGGCGGCTGGGGCTCAGCGACGCGAGATCGTCGCCGTCATCGACGGCCGCGGCTTCCAACATCGCGTGCGCGATCTCGTCGACACACTCGAAGCCTGCGATGGCCATGTCTACACGCTTGCCGAACTCGACAAACTGGTCGAGCCCGGAGGCCCCCTGCATCCCTACCTCGGGACGAGCGCCTAGTTGGCATCGCCCCCGGCGGCAAGCGCAGCCTCAGCCTGCTCGCCGGCACCCAGCAGTTCCATCAGGGTCGCCTGGCTGCGCGCGAGGCGCTCCGAGATCGGCGCACTCGCCTCCCAGCTGGGTGCGAGGCGCCGCAACGCCTGATCGGCGAGCAGCCCGTAGGTAATGCAGCGACGGTCACCCTGACTGACGGTCAGGCCGGCATCGAGAAGGGGCTGAACCTGCTTGCCGAGGCGCTCGCCCGGGGCCGCGTCCGGAATCTCGGGCAGCGCCGCCGGAGGCTTGCGCAGGACGAAGACGGTGTCGATGCGGCTTGAGTCGGCATTGCTGATGTGGATCGACCCCCGCATCTCCGACGGGCAGGCGATGGTTGTCATCGGCACGAGCCCGGCATCGAGGATGGCGACCACGACAGCGGCGTAGGAGCGCAGGTCGTTGTGGTGATAGGTGAAGGCGAACAGGTGGCCCGGCTTGAGCGCGTCGGCAGCGGCGCAGTAGACGGCCGAGAGGCTCCCGGCGAATGCGGCGAGATCGCGGCGGTGGGTCGTGTTGCCGGTGACCTCGGCGTCTGACTTGGCACTCGGTGGGGCGAAGAAAGAAGCGTCGGGCATGAGGCGCCGCAGCCAGGCGTAGCAGAAGTCCATCAGCTCGGAGTACTGGACGTTGGCGAAATAGGGTGGGTCGGTCAGGACCAGGTCGACCGAGTCTGCGGGCATGGGCTTCTCAGTGAGGCTCCCGCAGTGCAGAAACGCACTGCGCGGCTCGCCAAGCTTCGCGTCGCCGTCCACGAAGCTGGCCGCAATCCGCTCGCCGGCGATGGGCACCTGCCGCTTGCGGCCGCCGTCGCGCACGGTCTCGTAGGGCTGCTGGCAGTAGTGCTTGGCCGCCGCGTACTTGGCGAGGAAATGGCGGAACCCCCCCGAGCCGACCTTCGGGTAGCCGATCAGCGCAGCTTCGCACTGGACCCGGTGAATCGGATACCCGTGGATCGAGAAGACGTCGAGGACCTTCAGCGCCGCCGTGTCGTAACGGCAGACAATGTTCTGGTAGCGAACGAAGTCGGAGAAGACGGTCGCCAACGCCGGCTGCAACTCCTCGGGGGCGGCGTGGATCTTCTCGGCTAGGATCGCCAAGCCGAGGAGCTGGCGCTCGTTGTGAAGGTCGCGGAAGCGGCGGTAGCCCCAGCGGTGAAGCCGATTAGTCTCGTCGCCGGCGGGGATCTCGACCTCCGGCCAGCAGGGCGAATCCGTCTCGGCGTAGCGCGCGCAGGCGTGAGTGAAGCGCTCGTGATCCTCGCCGGCCACGCCCTTGAAGAAACGTCCACGCCTTCCCTCGCGCCGCTTGCAGGTTGGGCAGTGGTACTCCAAGGCGAAAAGCGTGTGCTTCGGCGGCGCCTTAGCACCGACCTCCGGGACGGTGAACTCGCGGCCGCAGGAGCAGGCGGCCCTCCTCGCAACCTTGGTCTCGGCATAGGTGCGGCCGCAGCCCGGGCAATCATCCGGCACCTCGTCGGGGAGGAACTGATGGACCTCCCTGCAGAAGCGGCAGACGAGGACATCGTGAGTGTGGCGCTTCATCTTGCGCCCGGCGACAAGCGGTCCCGGGAAGAGGAGTGTCTCCTCGCCGCACTCGCAGACGTGCGTCTTGACCCAAAGGAAGAACTTGACAGGGGCCTGTTCGCCACACTCCTCGCAGGTGGTCGTGTAGAAGTCGTCGAGTTGCTGCTCCACGGCGTGGCAGATGTCCTCGCCAGCCCGCTCGAAGGCGGCGACGTCGAGGGCTTCCAGTTCGCGTTCGCAGATCCAGCGCGACATGGGGTTCGTGTCGTAACCGACGACTGACAGCCCGACGCGGTTGGCCTCGAAGAGCGTCGTGCCCCCGCCCATGAACGGGTCGAGAGCGATCCCCTCGAAGTCGTGCGCCACAAAGAACGACTCGCTGAGCGGTCGCCCGTCGAGCTCGGCCAGCATGAGGCCGCGAAACAGCGTCCCCGGGCGGCGAGCGAACCACTTGTGGACCCCGATGATCGGCCGGTAGCTCTGCTGAACCTGCTTCTCGGCCGCGGCCAGTTCGGCGACCAGCCTCGCGTCGAAACGGTCCTCGATGCCCATGTGACCCAAGATAGATGCCGGGTCGGATTGATAGGTTGCGTCTATCATGAGTGGGCAGCCGTCCTACACGCTCTCGGAGGTCGCGGTTCGGCTTGATGTGGCGCAACACCGCCTCATTCATCTTTGCGAGAAGGCTGTCGTGGCGCCGGACCTACAGGACGCGAGCGGCCGCGGGTCAAGCCGAATCTTCTCAGCCCTGAATCTGCTCGAGTTCGCGGTTGCCCTCCGGCTACGGGAGATGATGCTCCCGGTTGCGATTGTGCGGCCGATCGTCCATGTGCTCCACGCCTTCGACGGCCGGCTCAAGCGAGAGCTGCGTGGCTTCTCGCTCCCGGAGAGCCTCCGCGACAACGCGGCGCCCGACCTCAGGATCATCCTGAGCGATGGTCGCTTGATTTACTTCTCCCTGGGTCGGAGTGGCCGTGACACGAAGCTTTTCGGCGGGATTCCGCTCGGACAGGTCACCAGCGACGAGCCCGCGTGGGACGGAAAGGTCGAGGCTGCCCGAACGCACGCGGAGGCTCACCAGCGAGACGATGACGGGACCGGCGGGTTCGGCGAATCCGAGGGGAGTCGGTTCACCCGCCTCGAGCTGAGCGTCACTGAAGTCGCCCGGGACCTTCAGCTCGATTAGCTCTGGTCGCTGGGCCGCGTCCTTGCCGTCCGGAGGAGATGATAGACATTGTCTATCATGGCCCAGGAGGCTGGACTTCACACTCACCGCGGCCCAGTTTCTGACCCGCAACATGGTGACGGCCTCCGGAAGCTGCTCGACCACATCGCTGCTGAGCTGGCTACCGAGTACGTCCACCTGATGGAAGCCGCGGCCGACGCTGACCGGAAGCAGCTGCCTTCCTCCCCACCCGATCAGGAAGGAAGCTCAGGATGAGAGCCGCCGTCTACGCGCGCTACAGCTCCGAGAACCAGCGGGCCGAAAGCATCGATGATCAGGTCGCGGCTTGTTGACGGCTCGCAAAGACGCGCGGCCTCGAGATCCTCGACGACCATCTGTACTCAGACGAGGCTAAGTCCGGTGCGCGCAAGGACCGCCCCGGGCTCGACGCGCTTCTTGGCGCCCTGCCACGAAGAGAATTTGATGTCGTGCTCGTGGACGACCTCTCGCGGCTTGCCCGCGACAACTACCTCATGCTCTCGATCCTCGCCGAGTTTCACTTCGAGGGCATCAGCGTCGTGTCGGTCGCGGACGGGCTCGACAGCGACGACGAGGAGGCCGCGCTTGGGATCCAGATCCGGGGCATCTTCAACGAGCTTCAACTGCGGGACCTCAAGAAGAAGAC